>CALMND010000400.1 GCA_937868565.1 uncultured Bacteroidota bacterium
CCGAAATTTACGCTCGTGGCAAATCCGAGTTGGTGATGGGCGAAATTCTGAAAAATAAAAACTGGTCAAGGAGTTCGTATTGTTTGAGTAGTAAGGTCTATTTTGGATATGAAGAAGGGAAACCCAATCAAACAGGATTGTCGCGTAAACACATTATTGAGGGTTGTCATGCCGCACTAAAACGTTTGCAGGTAGACTATGTTGATTTGTTGTTTTGCCATCGCCCGGATAAGAATACACCCATTGAAGAAACCGTTTGGACCATGAACACCCTGATACAACAGGGTAAAATACTGTATTGGGGAACCAGTGAGTGGAGCGTGGAAGAAATTATGCAAGCTTATGTTTTTGCTGAGCGCAATCATTTAATTGGCCCGAGCATGGAGCAGCCGCAATACAATATGTTTGAAAGAACAAAACTTGAGAAGGACTATTTATTGTTGTTCAGAGATTTTGGTTTGGGAACCACCATTTGGAGTCCTCTGGCAAGCGGATTACTCACGGGAAAGTACAATCATGAAATGCCTACCGACAATCGCTTACACATTGAAGGTATGGATTGGCTTAAGGAAAGAACGTTGGGTGATTCAAGTCGAATCGAAAAAACGAAAAAACTGGAATCTTTTGCTAAAGAGTTAAATATTAGTTTACCCAAATTAGGTATAGCCTGGTGTTTAAAAAATCCGAATGTCAGCACCGTTATACTAGGTGCTAGCAAAACTTCGCAGTTGGCTGAAACATTAACTTCACCAGAGGTACTGCCTTTGTTGACAAACGAAGTAATGGAAAAAATAGAAGGAATATTGCAGAACAAACCGATTTTGCCTCTCTTTTGAATCACTACTGTTTTGTGACTAGAACTAAAATAATTAATTTTAATGAATGACTTCTGTTGTCATATTGTCTTCCCAAGAAAAATTAGTCACTGCAATTCGCAAAGGTGACTTGGCGTCGTATAGTCACTTATACGATACGTATTCCGAAGCTCTTTTTGGCGTGATTTGTAGGAAATGTTCCAACGTCAAGATTGCTGAGGAAATTTTGCTTCAATCTTTCATCAAAATTCGGGAAGGGATGTCAGCTTTCGATAATACGAAACAACACCTGCTACCCTGGATGCTTTCAATAGCACGATCAGTTGCAATAGAAGTGCATAAAAAAAATACTGAAATCCAAAAACCTTCTTCCAACGTATCTGGTAATACTCCTTTATCATTGGTTTATTTGGACGGGTATACTTTGGAAGAGGCTGCTGAGATTTTAAAAATTTCGGCGAAAAGTTTAAAAATAAAATTAGCGAATGAAATAAAACAAATAAGTACGGCTAAGAATAGATGAAAAATGTAAACAAATATATTGAATCGGGGATACTTGAAATGTATGTTCTTGGCCTTACTTCTGTTGAAGAAAATCAAGAAGTTGAAGAAATGGTGACAATGTACCCGGAAATTAGTGAGAAGATTGATTCAATAAGTAAAACACTTATCCGTTATTCTGAAAATAAAGCATCAAAACCCGGTCCAACGGTAAAGCCTTTAATAATGGCAACTATCGATTACACAGAACGTATTAAAAACGGGGAAGAGCCTTCTGACCCGCCCTTATTAAACGAAAAATCATTAATCTCTGATTATTCGATGTGGTTAAATCGCGAAGACATGAGATTAGAACGAGAGACTGAAGACATAGATTTAAAATTGATTGGTTATAAACCCGGTTTGACTAGCGCCATTTTATGGATTAAAGAATCTACGCCTTATGAGATTCACGACAACGAGATTGAGAAATTTTTAATTGTAGAAGGAACCTGTGATATTGTGACTGACGAAAAAGTTTATTCTTTGGTACCAGGTGATTATTATTCTGTTCCTCTGCATATGGGGCATGTTGTGAAAGTAACTTCTAAGGTCGCTTGTAAAGTAATACTGCAGCGCCTTGCCGCTTAGTTTATCCAAAATCTTGCAATTAACACGGTACCTGCAGTAAAAAATATTTTTATTTTTAATAATTTGAAGCTGGTGTTCTTCTTCCGAGAAAGAACTAAAATTATATTTGGGCATTTGTTACTTGGCTGTTTATTGGTATGCTTTTTTTCAAAGATTTCGCATTCCTTAATAGGCAAAGCCAAACTAATGAAAATCAAGTCCAGAGAAATAGAAAAAAGTCCTATCAAAGACGCTTTAGAGTTAAATCGGTTTTTTGATATTGAACGACGGAAAGAAATAACTCCATACCTTTAGCTTAAGAAATTATGTTTAAAAATTGGAAGGGTAAAAAGCTAGGTCTATTGTTTGTCATAATGTTGACCGTTATGCCGTATTTAGCTCCCGCTCACACAGAGCTGGATATGGTGGGAAAAGTTTTGAAAATAGAAGTTACTTTTCTTTATCTGCAAGTTGGTTTTGAGCATATTATTCCCTTGGGTTTCGACCATATTTTATTTATTCTCTCGCTTTTTTTATTGAGTCCAAAATTAAAAACTATTGTCTGGCAGGCAACGTCTTTTACAGTGGCGCACTCGATAACATTAGGTTTAGCCATGTATGGGGTAGTTTCTGTTCCAGCTCATATCGTGGAACCAATTATCGCGCTATCCATTATGTTTGTTGCCCTGGAAAACGTAATTACAGACAAGTTGAAACCCACGAGAATAGTGATTGTGTTTATTTTTGGACTTATTCATGGTTTGGGTTTTGCGGGTGTCCTAAAAAATCTGGGGTTACCCAAACAGGAATTTTTTAATGCTTTGGTTAGTTTTAATGTAGGTGTGGAATTGGGGCAGATAGCCATTATTATAGGGGCATGGTTCCTGTGCGGAAAATGGTTTAGTCAGAAGGAATGGTTTAGAGCAAGAATTGTAAATCCTGTATCCATTCTTATTGCTTTAATTGCTCTTTATTGGACGATCGAACGGGCTTTTTTTTGATACGACGTTTTCATAAAAATATTCAATACAGAGTGACAGAGCAGGCAGAGTGGCACAAAGAATAACAAAAAATCCGTATAAATCTTTGTCTCTGTTTTTCTGTGTTAAATAATCTGCACAAACCCGTCTAATCAGCTTTCTATAAACGAGAAGTCTCAATTTATTTGCCAATTGAATCTGTTCCTATACGTTTAAAACCTAGGCTAAGACTATTCACGCAATAACGCTGACCGGTGGCTGTGGGGCCATCATCAAAAATGTGTCCTAAATGGCCACCGCATTTGGCGCATACTATTTCGGTACGAATCATGCCGTGAGAAAAATCTTTAATTTGTTTTACCCTTTCGCCGCCCGCAATGTTATTATCGAAACTTGGCCAACCGCAATGGCTGTCGAATTTTTGGTCGCTGGTGAACAATTCGGTGCCACAACCTGCGCAGGTGTAGAAGCCTTTTTCTTTATGGTTTAAATACTCTCCTGTACCCGGCCGTTCAGTGCCCTTCAAACGTAGCACTTCGTATTGTTCGGGTGTTAATGTTTTTTTCCACTCGGCTTCTGATTTGTTGTAGCTTGTTTCCATTGGTTTTTTACTTGTTGTTTGATTGTTGCTAGAAGTGCTCGTTGCTGTTTGGCAGGATGCCATACTAAAGACCAGCACTAAAATTAAAGATGAGATTGTTTTTGTCATAACACAGTATACGTAAAGGATATAAATTCCTTTTCTAAATTTACAAAAATTAACGATTGTTTCTCAATAGACTTAGGCCCTTCGGTTTTTATGTCACAAAGAATAGTTGCTAGAAATGCCGACGTGCAAGTGTAAATAACTTAATTTTCAAAAAAATTCAATAAAATTAGACAAATAAAGAGCGAACGCCTACTTTTGACCTAACATGGATTGAACTTCTTTTTTAACAAGTTCGATTTCTGTTCCTTCTATAAATAGTTTCAATTTTTTTTTCTTGTCAAAAATCAGGGTGTAAGGAATGGCGTTTAAATTGTAGTATAGACACAAATCACAAAATAAATTGTTTTCAGCAAATAAGTTGGGTTGTGGAATCGAAAATTTGGCCGATGTGTTGCGCCACATTTTTTCATTTGGGTCTAAACAAATAAATATTATGTTAATTTTTGAAGTATCAAGTGTGGCACTGTACTTAAGCCAATTATCTAGTTCTCTTATGCAGGGTGCGCACGTCGTCGACCAAAAATGAAGCAAGATAATTTTGTTTGTGATGTTTTTTGTCTTCAAGGGTTTATCGTTAACGTCAATCAATTCGAATTCGAGAAAATCATCGTTCAAGTTAGGATAATTTCTTTTTTTCAATGAGGCTTTTGTTAGCTTGTAGAGCGGGTAGTTCATTAGCGACTTATCCAATTGATTAAAGAGCGTTATTTTTTCTGGATTGTTTTTTGTGAATATATTATGTGAATGCGTAAATAGCCACAGGGATTCAAACGCAGTTTTGTGTTTTTTTATGTAGTTAAGCTCGATGCTATCTTTGGTTTCTAGCTGATTTTTAGATTCGAAAACGAGTAAGCTATCCAATAAAGTATCCCACCTATTTTTATTTATTAAAAAACAATCTTTTGTTTTGAAATTTATGATTATTGTTCTGTCTAAATAATTAGTCATCCAAATCTTTTTGTACCACGATTTAGAAATTATTAAGTGAATGAGGACTGGTTCATCTAATTTTAAGTCAAAGTGAACCGTTGAATCATTTATAAACTTTGGCGTTGAGTTTTCGAAATTGGCGAGTAAGAGATTACTACGACTTTCTATATTGCTGCCTACCAACTTAACTGTTAAACTTACATTGGTAAAGCACAATAATTTGAGATTAATTAGCAGCGCCACCAAAGTCAATCGAAAGTTCATAGATTGAAGTTAAAAAAAAAGCCGGACAAAGCCGGCTAGTTTACGTGGTTAAACGTGTCACTCAGAGATAATTACATGAAATTTTTCTTGATACATGTAAGTTGCAGTAATATGATCTTCGCAGCCAATGCCGCCAGTTGCACAACACTGTGACTGACCATCTAATGGAAGGTGGCAGTTATCGCACCAAATCATTCCACTGCTAAAGGCATAGCGTGCGGGGTCAGAATTGTAAAGAGCCATAAAATCTGCATATGAAATGTCGGTTACCACCGGCCTTGTGTTGGAGGAGCAAACAAACACTGGGCAGTCAAAAATTGCACTTAAAACGTTTCCCAAAGAATTCGAGTGGCTAAAAATAACGAGTTCCTGATCGTTTATGGCGGTTTCATCAAATCCTTTTGGAAACTCATTCTGAAAAACTAGATGATCCACAATACTAGTTTTTAAGCTGGGGCTAAGTTGAGTAATTAAGGGGTTGTTAGATGTGTTAAGTTTAATACTTAACTCATTTGTATTCTTTGGACCGCTATACACTACAAGTTGACTGTAACAAACCTGTGATGTCAATTTGTTAATGCCCAATAAAAGAGTCAATGCTGAAATTAATGTTAGTTTTTTCATGATTTTACGCTTTAAAAATTTATGAAGCAAAACTAGAGCTTGTTCAAGTAATTTTTTGAGTTAGTTTCCCAAAAGCCCTTCCTAGTTTCCCAAAAGTGCTTCCTGGTTTCCCTGATAAAAAAATTGAGGCAAAAAAAGATTGTAATTATTGATTTTGGATCGAGTTTGGATGGCTTTAAATAAATTGATTAGCACAATTTAAATCGTAATCTCTTAACTATATCAAATTATAGGTGTTCTTTTTTATTTGAAGTTAAGATTCTAACGCTGCGATGGTCGATATGGGTGAGCTTAAGGTAAATAACTCGTACTAGTAAAAACAGAACTATACATGTGGCATTCTATCCCAAATTGCAGCAAAGAAAATACTTAGCATCGGTTAAGAAGTTTAAAAATGTAATAAAATCACGAAATCATATGGAAGTACGGGCCGAACCAGCAGAATTAACCTCCACTTTTCCCAATCATTCCAATGTCGTACTTGAGGCGCACTATTCTGAGGCTTTTGCTATTTGCTTCGCGAATAATGTAAGAGTTTAGCAGGTTATTGTTGCGGTCGCTTACATAACTTATCTCTCTCACCAATATATCATTTTTGTATTGTTTTTCTGTGTAGAGCTCGTTTCGTTCGTCGTATTCATAAGTGTTTTTTAAAAGTAGTTTGTTATTGGCATTACCCTCAAACTGCGCCATAATTAAACGGTTTTTTGAATAGTCAAAGGTAGTCTCTTGCATAATCCATGAAGCAGCCGTATAGTTTTCGTTTATCCGCTTTTTTCTACCTAAGCTATCAACGTTCGTAATTCTTTCTTTATAGGGGCGGTTCTCGTTGTTTAAAAAAACACTTTTCACCTGCCCTGATCTAAATTTTTGGTACTGGAAACTATCTTCGCTTAATAATAATTGATTTCCCAAAATAAACACGGAACGGTCCATACTGTTGTTTGTTTCCTTATAGCGTAGCTCTTTGGTAAGATTTCCAGCCTTATCATAACGGTAATACCGACTTTCATAATATCCTGCCCCATCGTGATAACGTTTTAGGATGAGATTAGTACCTGAGTAAAAATAAGATGTACTTACCGTGTCGTATACATAATCGTTTACTATTTGGTAAGATTGGACACCGCGTTTCCCATAAACAGGAACATGTCTTTCGATGGTTTTTAAAATGCGGGTGTAATAATGACGGGAAAGTAAACCCTCCCCATTAAATTCATAGGTTTCTACCAAATTTTTATCCACGGCTACTTCAAAATCTTTTTTATCAATTATTTCGCAGACAATTTTTTTAATTCCTTTTTGTTTAATTACATCAGGGTTAAAATTGTGTTGCGTTTCGAAGGCAGTTTCAGTAGTAGGAAGGAGCACTTGAGCTTGGCACAGCAAACCAAGAGAAGAAAGAAATATAAAAGCGAACTTAAGCAAGTTGTTTTAGGGCCTCTTCAACAGATGATACAGGCAATTGACAAGTACCGTTTTCACAGACGTAAATTAATGTCTGTGCTTCAACGTACCGGTTTTTTACCAAAGGAAAATCTGATGCGTTAGCATTTAATGCGAAAATCGCATTTGTTATGCCTAGCTGGTAAAGTTCTTTCAGTTTTTCATCAACATGTTTACCAACAATTGCAATTTCGTTAAAAGGATAAGTTAAATGAAGCCCTAAACAGCCCCAATTGCTGTATCCGGAGCCATAATTTTTCAGTTCTTCGCTTACGGTTTTAAGCATCCGTTCGGCTTTTTGTGACCATTCTTCTTTGTCTAAATACTTCCCTAAATAGAACAAATTAAGCGCCATCTGTGAATTGGAAGACGGCATAACGTTATCGCTTATTTCAGTTGTCCGGGCTATTAATTCCGATGATTCGGAGTCTGTATAAAACAGCAATTCACTATCAGGATTCTCGAATAGCTTCAAACATAATTCGCAAAAATCAGCAGCGTTTTGGAGGTACAGTTCGTCCTGTGAAATAAGATAACAATGAAGCAAGGCTTCAATAGAAAAGGCGTAGTCCTCCAGAAAACCGTTGATTTTAGAGCTACCATTCTTGTATGTTCTTAGTAACTTGTTATGAGGAGCGACCAAAAATTTTAGAATAAATTGTACAGAACTAATTGCAATTTGTTTGTGGTTTTCGTTTCCAAATGCGAGATAGGCTTTGGCGTATGCTGTACACATCATGGCATTCCAAGAGGTGATGGTTTTGTCATCCAGACCTGGTTTAATTCTGGATTTTGATTCTTGTTTTAGTTTAACTTTGCACGCTTTGATTATTGAATCTAGTTGTTCCGGATTCAAACTATAATCCATCAAAATTTGAGCCTTTTTTTCGGAGCGCATAAGAATGTAATTGTCATGTTCCCAATAGCCGGTTTTATTTATTTCGTAATACTTACTAAAAATACCATACTCCTCCTGTAAAATATCTTTCAGGTCTGTTTCAGTCCAAACGTAGTATTTTCCTTCTTCTCCATCACTGTCCGCATCATAAGCCGAATAAAAATACCCTTCACGCTGATACCATTCTTTTTCCACAAAGTTTAAAATATCAAGCGCCACTTCTTTGTAAAGTTCATTTTTTGTAAGCACGTACGCTTCGCAATAAAGCGAGGCCAATTGCGAATTATCATATAACATTTTTTCAAAATGTGGAACTTTCCAAAAAATATCCGTACTATAACGTGCAAAACCTCCATGCAATTGGTCGCATATTCCACCAAAAGCCATTTTAGTAAGGGTAAGGTTAACATGTTTCAACAAATCCAAGTCATTTTCTAATACTGCGTATCTTAACAAGAATACATAGTTATTGGGCAAAGGAAATTTTGGCGCTCGGTTAGGGCCGCCGTATTCATTGTCCATTAAGCTTTTCCAGCGTGTTATGGAATCTCTCAGTACTGCCCGGTTAAACTCGTGGGCGTTAGGTTTCTTGGTAAGAATAAGTTCTGATTTCTTAATTCCATTACTCAATTCTTCGGCATAATGCAGTACTTTTTTTTGTTCGTTCTGGTAAATATCTGACAGATTGTTCAAAACATTCAACCATTGATCTTTTCTGAAATAAGTACCTCCATAAAATGGCTTACCATCCGGCAACACAAAGCAATTCAAAGGCCAGCCCCCGTGTCCGGTCATCATTTGAACGGCCTGCATATAAAGCAAATCCACGTCACTTCTTTCTTCGCGATCTACTTTAATGTTAATATAGTTTTGATTCATAAGTTCTGCTACCTCAGCATTTTCAAAACTTTCATGCTCCATTACATGGCACCAGTGGCAAGCGCTATAACCGATACTGATTAAAATCGGCTTGTTTTCTTTTTTTGCAAGGTCAAAAGCTCTTTTTGAAAAGGGTAGCCAGTTTACCGGGTTATAAGCGTGTTGCAATAAATAAGGACTTGTTTCGTGAATTAAGCTGTTTGGTGTTTTATTTTTTGAGTCAGGCATTTAATATTTTTATGAGAGGTAATAATCCAGTTCTAATCTGGTAAAATTAAGCATGGATTTTGGCTATTTGCCTTTTTTAATAGTTAAATTTGGAAAAATTACTAGAGTTAGCTTAAATTCTAAAAAAAGAAATTTATTATACAGAGTTTTTTGAACACCACCGAGCTGAATTTGAGACCACTAATCGGATCAAATTATGGCTGAAAATCTATCAAAGTTGTGGTCAAAAATAATATAATGAAGATATGAGATGAATTTAAACTGCTTATGATAGCCGATTTTGCTAAAAAACTGACAATGAAACGTATTTATTGGATTATTATTATTGGAGTACTGGTTATCGGGCTGGTAACAACTATTCAAATTATGAAGGGTAACAAACCCACAGAGGTGTATATTGAAAAGTCGGAGGTGCGAGATATTGTTGAAGTTGTTTCGGCTACGGGTAAAGTACAACCCGAAACCGAGTTGAAGATCAGTAGTGATGTTAGCGGAGAGATCACAGAAATGATGGTAAAAGAAGGCGATCAGGTTAAAAAAGGCGATTTACTGTGCAGAATTAAGCCCGATATTTACGTAAGTGCTTTTGACCGAGTAAATGCGTCGGTTAATACAACTAAAGCGAATTTGAAAACCGCATTGGCGCAATTAGACCAAGCCAAAGCAAGTCTGGCCAATAGTGAATCAGTGTTTAACCGTAACAAAAAGTTGTTTGAGCAAAATGCTATTTCGCAGCAGGATTTTGATGCCGCTAAAGCGCAGTTCGAATCTGCCAAGGCTAACGTGTCAGCGCTGGAAGCAGGCGTTAATGCTGGACAGTACACGATTCAAGGTAGTGAAGCTTCTTTAAAGGAAGCCAACACAAATTTGGAAAAAACATATATCTATTCGCCTGTAGACGCCACTGTCTCTAAACTCAGCGTGGAAAAGGGCGAGCGGGTAGTAGGAGTGAACGGTCTCAACGGAACGGAAATTATGCGTCTGGCCAATTTAAACGAGATGGAGGTGAGCGTAGAGGTGAATGAAAATGATATCATTAAAGTACATAAAAGCGATACCGCTTTGATTGAAGTAGACGCCTACATGGAAAAAAAATTTAAGGGCATCGTAACGGAAATAGCCAACTCCTCTAATGCTTCAGGTATATCTGTTGATCAGGTAACCAATTTTGTGGTGAAAATACGGATGCTCCGTGAATCATATAATTATTTGATTAATGAAAAGAACTTAATTCCTTTCAGACCTGGGATGAGTGCCGGCGTTGATATACAAACAAGGCGCGTGAGTAAAGTGATCTCCATACCCATCCAAGCGGTTACAGTTCGAAACAAAGACTCCCTAAGAGTAAAAAGAGCGTCGGAGGATGATGAATATGAGGTGAAAGTAAGAAATGAAAACGAAGAAAAGGAGCTAAATAAACCTGAAGAGAAAATTAAAGAGTATGTGTTTGTTTTAAACAAAGGACTTACTAAGCAAGTGGAGGTAAAAACAGGAATTCAGGACAACGATTTTATAGAAATTAAATCGGGTTTAGGCAGGGGAGATGAAATCATTTGTGGACCCTATAGTGCTGTTTCAAAAATACTTAAAGATCGCACAAAAGTAAAAGTAGTAAAAAAGGAAGACCTTTATAAAACTGACAAATAGTTGCCTTACATTTTAAATATCGAAACATCAACCACTGTTTGTTCAGTTTCCGTTTCGGAAAATTCTAGATTACTTCATTTCAAAGAAATAAATAATGGGTATACTCATGCCGAAAATTTGCACGTTTTTATTGAAGAAACGTTAAAGGAATTGCAAGTAAAACCTTCTGAATTAACGGCGGTAAGCGTGAGTAGGGGACCTGGTTCATACACGGGTTTAAGAATTGGTGTCAGCGCAGCCAAGGGTTTGGCCTATGCTTTGAACATTCCTTTGATAAGTGTTGACACGTTACAAATAATGGCTCAAGCAGTGTCAAATCGGGAAGAAAACTCGGTTTATTGCCCAATGTTGGATGCACGGCGAATGGAAGTTTACACATGTGTTTACGACCATAAGTTGGATCCCAAGCAGCCCATTGAAGCAATAATTGTAGATGAAAATTCGATTCAAAAATTTAAGACCTATTCAAAAATTTATTTTTTTGGAGATGGAATGCCAAAGTGTCGGGAATTGCTGCGTAATTTGGACAATGCACAATTCGTTGATAATATTTATCCCTCCTCAAAGTACATGTGCAACTTAAAAAAAAAAAAATTAATTAACCAGAAATTTGAAAACTCAGCCTATTTCGAACCATTTTATTTAAAGGACTTTCTTGTCAACAAATCGTAAGCGTACTATCTGTAAAATTCAACTGTTGTTTGACTGTCTGGAGTAATCGTAAATTTTTTTTCTATTGTATATATGCTTCCTTTTAAATTTTTAGCGCGCCAGGTAGCCACATAATTACCCGGCTGAAGATAAAAGGTTTGCATCGTTTGATTGCTTATGTTACAAACCCATTCTAACCTATCTGCCGTTTTCACTAGAATGCATCCATCGCCTGCTTCCAAACATTTTATTTGTAGTAAACCAGCATTTTGTATTTCAAGGACGGTGGTTTTTGATTGTTCTATTGTATTTTGATTTAAATAGATTCGGGGTAGCGTTAAAATTTCTATATCATAGTTTCCAATAATGTATTTTTCGGTTGAATTAAGTCGTTGAACATTTAGCGTGTTGAGGTCATTTGTTTTTCTGACAATGCACTTTACTTTTTCGTTGAAATTGTATGCTCCTTCATTTCGTTTAAAGCTTAAATAGCCTTGAGGAGCGTCGATTGGAATTATAGTGTGTTTACCGACAGACAAATTAATTTCTTTACTTGACACCGGTGGTATTGTCTGCGCCACCACTTTGTATGTAGGGTAATCATCCATGTAAAGCGTGTCTGGATTTCCAACGTAATTTAATGTATGCAAAAAATTATACTTATACTCGCTTCGCTTTACATCATAGAAAGTGGTATTAACATTCGTTTCAGATGGCATTGAAGAGTTGTCTAATAAGTTGACTTGCGCGGTTGTTTTATTTAATTTTTGTTGTTGGATAATAGTTGTAATTGCAGAAAACGTAGAGTTGTCATTAAAGTCATAAAAAGAACCAACACATTCAAACGTTTTTACTTGCTCTGCAGTTAAGCCTATGCCAATAATGAAGGGTTTAAATACTATTCCCTTTTCCATTAACTTTTGTCTTGCCTTACAGGGGTCTCCGCCGCACTCTTCAATACCATCCGTAATCAAAATCACAATATTATTGCTTCTATTATCCTTAAAATCATTTGCAGCTTCAGTAAGGGAATGTTCAATTGGTGTGATGCCTGTGGGTTTGGCTTCACTCACCTTTTGCTTGATTGTATTGGTGTTATTTTTTTCAAATGGCACAATCAATTTACTGTCTTTGCAATTACCGGGAGGGTACTTAACAGTGTGACCATACATGCGAAGCGCAAATTGCATATTTTTATCTTTACTTAAACTGTCAATAAAACGATAGAATAAATTTTTGGCGCCATCCATCCTTGTGCTGTTTTGATATTTGGAAACCATGCTTTTACTCGCATCAAAAACAAATAAAATTCGCGTTTGCTTGATCGTTTTTTTGCTTTGACTCAAAAGATCAACGTGAATAGTTAAGAAAATGAATATGACAATAAGCCTCACTGTAACCTTAAAATTAGGAATTGTGAACGCAGATAAATGAACAATGTAAAATAGTTTTAAACGAAATAGTATTAAAAATAATAGGGTAAATACATTTTTCAAAAAGTCTATTCTAATAACATAACCGTGCCTTTTGCTTCCTGATATTCGCCACGTGAATTTTTATAGGTAATGAGATAAACGTATATATCTGCTAAACAATTTGCGCCATCCCATGCCTGCGTATCAGTGTTCGTTTCAAAAACTTTTTTCCCCCAGCGATTGTATACCCGCACACGGTATTCGTTTTTATCGATAAAATGAGTGACAGGTAGCCATGTTTTGTTTGCCCCATAAGGAGCAAAAGCGGTCGGAACAAAAATTCTGCCTTCAACATAAACCGGGCTGGAATTTGAATTACTAACTTCTTTAAAACCCCATGTATTACCCGGTGCCTCAATAGCTTGAACTAAATACTCAATCTTTGAGCCCATAGACGCAGCCTGTTCAAGATTATCAGTAAAAAAATTTGTTGAAGCATTCGTGGTAACAAGAGCGTTTGTTTCGGCAATATCGTTAATAATGCGGTAAACTTTATATCCACTTACACCGCCCCCAAATCCGGAATAATCATTCCAGGTTAAATGTTTGGTGAAAATTTTTTCCTTATCGTCTTCAACTTTAAGTAAAATCGTCTTAACAAGATTACTCACAGTTCTTGGATTGCCGCAACTGTCTTTCACTACGGCTTTATAAACGTAGCTTTTCAAATTACTTTCAGCTTTAACGTCTGTGTAGTTGTAATTAGAACTTCCGTCAAAAGGCACGAAACCAATGTTGCTAAAAGCTTGACCATCGTCAGATCGGTAGAGTTCGATTCCATTACTGGGTTTGCTATTATCAAGGTAGATATTGATATTTACTGAGTTTTTTGAAAGAACATTAGCTGTTCTTATATATAAGGATCCTGAGGCACTTACTTGAGTTGTGAAAAAGCACTTTCTGTTGGAGGAGGAAGTTGGACCATTGTTTAAACTGACCATTCGGATAAAGTAACACACATTTTTCCCGGGAGAGACTCCTTCATGTAAAAAGGACGTTTGTTTTGTGGAACCAACTTGCTTAAAAGGGCTTCCGTTTTCAGAATAAAATATGCGGTATTCTTGAATTCTTTCAGGATGCCAAAGATAAGGTGTCCAGGTCAGTTCTGTTCTATAAGCGCAGTAATTGTAATATGTTCTTAAGAAAATGGTTGTTGCATCATAATAAATTTCCGAACCCCCATTTTTACAACTATCTACTCCGCTACAGGCTAAAGAAACGGTGCCTGTATTAGCCGTAGTGAGCGTATAGACATAGTTAGTCGAATTACGTCCCAAAACCGTGTCATATGGAGTATGGTTGTCTTGAATACTATACTTTACCAAGTCTTGATCACGGGGGACGAACCATGATAATATAGTTCGTCCGGTTGGTAATACACTAATGGAATCTATTTCAACTTTATTAGGAGATTTATTGTCATAATATAGCCCAGCAACTCTGTTGGATATTGACCGACAGCCGCTAAGGTCATCAATTATTACATGATAGGCTATATTAGCACTACATACGCTTAATGTATCACCGTATTCTTTTAATGACGTGACTGCCAAATTATTAAAAACACCTACCGGGTATTCTTTAACAATAGTGAAGGTATTAACGGTGGTGGGTAGTTTTGGATTGCGGACATGATTGTACGTAAACTTCAGGTCGTTGGGAAACGGGATAACATTTAGAAAAATTGTTCTTAATGTATCAGAGTTTTTTGAGACCTGGTTTCCAATTTCGTGAGTTAACATATAGTAAAACCCACCTGAGGAACCAACGTGTGTAAACGATGTAACTGAAAATGTGTTGATTGTTCCGGCAAGTGTGTAATTTGCGGAGGCTGGCGCTTTGTGATAAATTTCGTAATCTAGAAATTGAGTCGAAGAATTGGCAGGGGTTATCCAATTTAAAACCACATTATTCCCTTGAATTTGCAGACACCTCAAGCCCGGAGGCAGCACTTGCCCAAATAGTTGCGTCGAGAAAAATAAAAATATGTATATGGTTTTCTTCAATTAATTCAAAAAATATTCTCTAAGTAATTGATTACAAAGTATTTATAGCATAAATGTAAATTAATTTGCCATTATTGCGATCACTAGTTATTAGTATACTAATACAACGATTAAAATTATATTTTATTTTGATTTCACAAACTTAAACTATGCTAAATTTTCAGTTTTAAAGTGTTTATTGCTTGATTTTCAGCCGAGTGTAAGCGAGGTTTCGTTTTTTTTCGTAAATTTGGCGTTTGTTCAGAAAGTTAAAGCTTCGAAATAAGACTTAAATATTAAACTCTAAACTATCGAAACCTAAGTCAGTCGACTTTACAAATTCAAAATTGAAAAAGGCTTTACTCATAATTTTGCTATTGATAGGGATAGGAACGACTCCCGAATATTATGCCCAATCGGGTGGTAGAAAAAAGGAACGCAGGGAAAGAAAAAGTAAGAGAAGGGGGAATCATATTCTATTTCAATACAAAAGCCACGGGCACGCCGACCAATTTGCCAGAGGCAATAATGGAAAGAGAAGCAGGTTAGCGCGCCTTTTTAGAAAGTCTCCGCCCACATGGAAATATAAGACAGCTGGATCGCGTAGAAGCCAATTTAAAGCCAATCAGTATTTGTTTTTTCGTTTTCGAACCAAAGGAAAACTGGAGAATGCTGAAATGCTAAACCGACAAAGCAACGAAAGGTCGAGAAACAGAGTGAGGGGAAACCATATTTTTCAGCGGCGCAAATACGGTTCGCGCTAACTTTTATTTTACTTTTCGTAGTTAGGTTAAAAGACCCTTAAGAAGTAATTTCTATATACGCAAGCAGAAAAGAATATTTGAAAGATGTTTGCTTTGACCTATTTTTGTCTTTTTTTACTATGAATGTTCTGATTTTAGGTTCAGGGGGTAGGGAACATGCTTTTGCTTGGAAAATAGCACAAAGTAAATTATTACGAAATCTTTATATCGCGCCCGGCAATGCAGGTACAGCAAATTGTGGCACCAATATACCTATTAATGTAAACGACTTTGAAGGGATTAAAAATCTTGTTTGGGAAAAGGATATTGATTTGGTTTTAGTAGGCCCTGAAGATCCTTTAGTGAATGGAATTCACGATTTCTTTTTAAGTGATGAGGTGTTAAAAGATATCGCTGTTATTGGGCCTAAGAAAGATGGTGCGCAATTGGAGGGGAGTAAGGATTTTAGCAAACAGTTCATGCAAAGATATGCTGTTCCTACGGCACGGTACGCAACTTTTACACAAGAAAATATCCAGAGTGGTTACGAATTTCTTCTGAGTCTCAAAGCCCCCTACGTTTTAAAGGCGGACGGCCTTGCTGCGGGAAAGGGCGTGCTCATCATAGACAGCTTGGAAGAAGCAAAAGCAGAACTAAAAGCTATGTTGTTGGATTCAAAATTTGGAGCAGCTAGCAATAAAGTAGTCATAGAAGAATTTTTAACAGGAATTGAACTTTCGGTTTTTGTTTTAACGGACGGAAAAACTTATAAAATTTTGCCATCCGCTAAAGACTACAAACGTATCGGCGAAGGAGATACCGGCTTAAATACCGGTGGTATGGGAGCAGTTAGTCCGGTGCCATTTGCTGACGAAGTTTTCATAAAAAGGGTAGAAGAAAAAATTGTAAAACCTACTGTGGAAGGTTTAATTAAAGAACGCATAGATTATAGAGGGTTTATTTTTATTGGCCTAATGAATTGCAGTGGAGAGCCTTATGTGATTGAATACAATTGCCGCATGGGCGACCCTGAAACTGAGGCTGTGATTCCAAGAATAGAATCAGATATTTTGGATTTGCTGCATGGTGTTGCTAGCCAAACCCTGCACCAAAAAAAGTATAAAACCAGAGAAGGGTTTGCAACAACGGTAGTAACCGTTAGTGGCGGTTATCCCGGTGATTACGAAAAGGGGAAAGAAGTAATGGGTTTAAGCAAAAATTTTGATTCCATTGTTTTTCATTCGGGTACTAAACAAGATGGGGATAAAGTGGTAACTAACGGTGGACGGGTTTTTGCCGTTACCTCCTTTGGTAAAAACATAGAGGAAGCGGTAAACAAAAGTTTTTCTACTGCCAATTCCATAAATTACGAGGGTAAATATTTTAGAAAAGATATTGGTCAGGATTTGATGTAAATCTAAAAAAAAGTACAAGAGACAAGATTGGAATTACTTGGTTTCGATTACAGCTGAGCTGTAAACGTTTAGATTTTAGCTTACTAAAATAACTCAAAGGGAGTTGCGTGAATTTAGGAATAATGTAACTTTGAAAAAAAACAAAACTCAGAATAATGAAAGCAAAACTAATTACTTATCTGTTGATAATAAATTATCTATTTGGTAATTCACAAACCACAACTATTTCGGGAGTCATTAACGTCTATAGCCCCGTTACGCAAATTAATTCACAAACGGTTGTGGTTCCAAATGCAAACGGATTTAACGTGTGCGACAAGGTTTTAATTATTCAAATGAAAGGTGTAAGTATTAGTACTTTAAACACCATTAACTATGGTAATATTACTTCATATGGCGATGCGGGCAATTATGAATTCGGAGTTATTTCTGCTGTGTCTGCAAATAGCATTGTTCTTTCAGCTTCTTTAACACGCTCCTACACGGCTTCCGGTTTGGTGCAATTAATTAGGGTACCGGTATACAACAATGTTAATATTAACGGAGTACTTAGCTGCGCCGCATGGAATGGAACGATTGGCGGTGTTTTGGCTTTTGAGGCAATTGGGAACGTAATTTTAAATGGTACGATTGATGCAAGTGGAAAGGGATTTTCTGGCGGCAATACTATAGCTGGGGGTTCTAATTGTGTCGGAGATACAGTTAACTATGTTCTTTCTACACCTAATTTTTATGGAGCACAGAAAGGAGAGGGTGTTTTTATAAGTTCCAACCTAAATAATTTGAGTAAGGGTAAAAATGCTAATGGAGGCGGTGGTGGCAATGATATTAATGGAGGTGGAGCAGGCGGCAGTAATTTTGGATACGGAGGACGGGGAGGTAGTTATACGGGCCCTACCAGTTGTCCAGCTAATTACACTATGTTGTGTGGTGGTATTGGAGGTCAAACTTTAAATTATTCGAACGCACTTAATAAAGTTTTTTTAGGTGGCGGTGGGGGGGCTGGCCATCAAAATAACGGAGTGGCAACGGGTGGTGGCAATGGCGGGGGAATTATTTTAATGAAGGCCGCCAGTATTATTGGTAATAATAATAGTATTATTTCGAATGGAAATGACGTATCCTTTATCACAACTATTGATGGTCAGGGCGGTGGCGGTGCTGGTGGTAGTATTTTATTGGACGTACCGATAATAAGTAATTGTACGGTATCTGTAAAAGGAGGTTATGGCGGTTCGGATAATTGGGGAGGAATAGATTGTCATCCCAAAGGCGGCGGTGGTGGTGGCGGAATAATTTGGACAAGCTCTAATTTATTGGGAATTACAACAGTTGTAGCCGGCGGATTGCCCGGTACTTTTTTAGGTGTTGGTTCCCCTTGTTTTGGAACTAGTTTGGGAGCTGCGCAAGGGCAAAATGGCGGAACGCTAACCGGACTATCATTACCAGGTATTGGGAATGTTGGAGTACTTGCGGTTAACTCGGCAACTATTTGTGCAGGTCAGTCGGCTACACTAACCGCAACCGGGGCAAACTCATACATTTGGAGCAATAATTTAACCGGCTCATCGATAACAGTTTCCCCAGTAGCTACCACCATATACACCGTTAACGGATCCGGTAGTTGTTTATTTAATCCGATTGCAACAACAACTGTTTATGTCAATCCCTCATCAACTCTTCAGGTTTCCGGAAACAATACGATATGCGCAGGCAGTTCTATAACACTCTCCGCAAGTGGCGCGACGAGTTACACCTGGTTACCAGGAAACCATACAGGGTCTGCAATAGCGGTTAGTCCTCTTTCAAATACCACTTATACTTTATCCGGCACTTCTTCTTGCTTATTAAATAATACAATTGTAAAAACTGTTACGGTTACCCCCTCAAGTTCTATTACCGTAAATTCAACTACTATTTGTTCTGGTCAATCTGCTACACTAATTGCAACAGGAGGAAATACTTATTTGTGGAGCAATAACTTAAGTGGAGCAAGCATCACTGTTTCTCCTAATGTATCAACTATATATACGGTTACTGCTTCTGGTCTTTGCCTTCTAAACCCAACCGTTACTTCTTCCGTAGTTGTTAATCTAACTCCTACGCTGAGCATTGCAGGAAATACTTTATTGTGTTATGGAAATAGTGCAATACTAACCGTTAGTGGTGCAAATTCCTATAGTTGGAGCAGTGGTCATGCTGGAGCAAATTTTACAATTTCCCCGCTTATAACCACGACTTATGCGGTGACTGGCTTCAATACCAATAAAACATGTAAGGCCGACGCGGTGGTAACAGCTTCTGTTTCTGAGTGCGCCAATCTTAATCGAATCGGCGAAATCTCAACATTTAGAGTTTTTCCAAATCCATTTAATCAAGAGATTGAAGCTGACTTTTCTGATAATATCAACATAAAAGAAATAACTATATTTAATACGTTAGGGGAGATTGTATATATGTTTGAACCTAAGGAAGCCATTAAGTCAAATCCTTCCCGTGTTAGTCTGAATCTGAGTAATTTAAAAAACGGAATCTATCTTATTAAAGCAAGAACAGAAAACGAAACTTTTTGTAAAAGACTTATAAAGGAATAAAAATCCGTAACATTGTTACGTGGTATTTTTCCTCATAAAAAAAGAATTCGTTCTAGAATTCAGGCAAAAATCGACTATTGGAGCGGTATTGGTATACGTGGTAGGGACTATTTTTGTAAGTGCCCTTTGCTTTAAAGGTCATTTAGACAAACCTACGTGGAATGCGTTGTTTTGGGTAATTACGCTTTTTACCTCAGTGACGATTAGTGGAAAAAGCTTCTTAAAGGAAACTGGAGGACAGGCCTTGTTTAGTTATTTGTATTATAAGCCCCAACAATTTATTATTGCCAAAATACTTTATAACATGATTTTTATGCTATGCCTTAGCTTCGTTACTTTTTTCTTTTATGGTTTCTTTATTAAAAACGAAGTAGAAAACCTGACTTTGTTTTTTATTGTTTTAATACTTGCTTCCACGGGACTGGCCGGCGTTTTAAGTTTGATGAGCGCCATTGCAAGCAAGGCCAATGGTAATTTTGCCATCATGAGCATCTTAAGTTTTCCTGTGTTAATGCCCCTTATTTTAGAAGTTATTCGTCTGAGTAAACAGTCAGTTGATGGCATCGAATGGGCAGGAGTGGGCTTTGATTTGATTTTGAACTTCAACAATCCCTACCTCGCCACCGGGCTCG
>CALMND010000401.1 GCA_937868565.1 uncultured Bacteroidota bacterium
ACTTATAATCCAACCTTTTATAACATCAGTCTTTCCTATGCTAAAATGTTTTCTTCTAACATTTATGGAGGCGTTAACTTTAAAATTCTAAGTGAACAAATTCCTAACGCAAATGCTCGTGGGATTGCTATCGATGCGGGTATTCAATACCACACTGGAAAATATGATAACATACACATTGGCATTGCTTTGAAAAATTGGGGTCCAAAAATGCGTTATGCGGGCGACGGTTTAAGCAAGCAAGTTAAAGTAGATGGAATAGGTGGGAATTATCAA
The DNA here is from genome assembly GCA_937868565.1 of uncultured Bacteroidota bacterium. GTDB lineage: Bacteria > Bacteroidota > Bacteroidia > B-17B0 > Aurantibacillaceae > Aurantibacillus. Next base: position 277 of record CALMND010000401.1, read on the forward strand.
TTAACAGTAGATAATAGGTCGGCGGGCTTCGAACTTCCCGCTTTGGTTAATATTGGTTTGTCTTACGATTTATACCTTACCAAGGATAGTGTAGGCTTGTCGAAAAAACACCGCTTATCTTTAAATGGAACTTATACCTCTAACTCCTTTACTTATGACAATGGCTTATTTGGAATTGAATATGCTTGGAAAGATATGTTGATGTTTAGAGGAGGATTATATTCTGAGAAGGGAATTTTTAGTAACGCAGATCGAAAAACAGTTTTCACCGGACCTGCTGCAGGGGTCACTCTAGAACTTCCTTTTAACGAAAAAAAATCAACTGTTGGATTTGACTACTCGTATCGTTTCACCAATCCATTTGGCGGGACCCACACCTTTGGATTAAGAATGAATTTATAATAAAAAAACACTATTTTTGTGTTAATAATCGAGTCCCGTATCCCGGTAACTGTCGGGACGGGATTCTTTGTTTTTTTGACTCTGTTAGTATGGCTCAACAAATTGGATATTATACCGAAGACGGCTTAAAAAAGCTAAAAGACGAGTTGCATCATTTAAGAACCGCGGAACGTAAAGCTGCCACGCAAGCAATTGTGGAGGCACGGGATAAAGGAGATTTAAGTGAAAACGCTGAGTACGACGCTGCGCGTGAAGCTCAGGCGCTTTTGGAACTGCGCATCGCCAAACTCGAAGACATATTAGCCAATGCGAGGATAGTCGACGAAACTAAATTAGACTTAAGTAAAGTAAGTATCTTAACGAGCGTTAAAATTAAGAATCTAAATAACGGATCTTTAATGAAATATACCTTGGTTGCAGAAAACGAGGCAGACTTAAAGGCTGGAAAAATATCTGTCGATTCTCCCATAGGAAAAGCGCTTTTAGGTAAAAAGGTTGGAGAAAAAGTGGACGTTCAAGTTCCTGCGGGCAAGATTACTTTCGAGATTTCCGAAATTTCGTTATAAAGAATGGCAAGCATTTTTTCAAGAATCGTTGCTGGCGAAATACCCTGTTATAAAATTGCAGAAAACGCGGATTATCTGGCTTTTTTGGATGTATTCCCTTTAAAAAAAGGACACGCACTTGTTATTCCTAAAAAAGAAACTGATTATATTTTCGATTTGGATGATAAGGAGTACCTCGAGCTAATGAGCTTTTCAAAACGAGTAGCTGAGGCAATAACGAAAAGTATTGAATGTAAGAGAATTTCTTTACATGTAGTTGGACTTGAAGTGCCACATGCGCATGTACACCTCGTACCAATAAACACTGTTAATGACTGTAATTTTTCGCAGGAAAAACTAAAGTTAACGAAAGAAGAATTTGAGGAAATTGCGCGGCTTATAGCGTCTAATTTTAAATAGTCCTAAACTTATCTTGCGACCACTATTTTTATGTTTTGCTGGATGTTTCCATCATCTATTCTTAAAACATAAACACCTTCAGCTAGGTTAGAAATATCATAGCTTATTTTTTCGGATAAAATTTGCTGTTCCGAACCATTAATCAACTTACCATCCAGGGAATAAAGACGAACGTGGATTGCAGAATACTGAGTTTTTTTCAAAACCAAGTCAATACGCGAACTGGTCGGATTGGGGGAAATCAATTCAGCAAAATCCAACTCTCTTTTGCTGGAATTAAGCCCAACGGAAGTTATACTGGAAGGAGACAAAATCCACTTGATTATCGAAGAGTCAAGTGGGCTTACCAGACTTGAGTGATGGGCTACCAAATTGCCAGATTCATTAACCAAAAATTTATTAAAGTTCCAATCTACCTTGTTGTTAGCCACTCCGTTCAAATGCCCCCTCTGTAACCACTTATAGACTTTTGAAGTGTCTCCGCTGGCAATGGATATTTTGCTCATCATAGGGAAACTTATTCCGTAATTTTTTAAGAAGAAGGATTTTATTGTTGAATCATTAAAAGGTTCCTGACCCCCAAAATCATTACACGGGAACCCTAAAATGATAAAATTATGCTGTTTATAGTTTTGATACAATTGTTCCAGGGCACCGTATTGTGATGTGTAGCCGCAAAAGCTGGCCGTGTTCACAAACATTATTTTTTTGCCGTAAAATTGAGTGAAGGGAATGGTATAGCCATCAATTGTTTTGGCACTATAGGTATGAATGGAGGGTTTGTTTTGAGCCAATGCCCATAAACTTAAACAACAAAACAAACCTAGTAGTTGATTTTTTTTCATGTTTTGATACAGTAAATGTACTAAATTTATGCGCACTATCAGCTAACTCTAAGATGTCAATTAAAGAAATAAATTAAATATCAAAGGGTTTTTAAAAGGCTCTTTAAGCTTACTCTTTCATTTAAAAAATCTCCTAATAGGTCAATCATAACGCGTTCTTGCCGCATTGTATCGCGATGCCTTACAGTGACTGTCCTGTCCTCCAGACTCTGATGGTCCACAGTAATGCAGTAAGGGGTTCCATAGGCATCCTGTCTGCGATAACGTTTACCCACAGTATCTTTTTCATCGTAGGCCATATTAAAATCATACTTAAGCTCTTTCATAATACTCTCTGCCAGTTCAGGTAAACCGTCTTTTTTAACCAAAGGAAAAATGGCGGCTTTATATGGCGCCAGGGCAGGAGGCAGACTAAGAACTGTTCGGGTTTCGCCACCTTCAAGTGTTTCTTCTTTTAAAGCAGAGGACAAGATTG
>CALMND010000402.1 GCA_937868565.1 uncultured Bacteroidota bacterium
ACTCAAATGCGGAGGAAACAAATTTTTCCACATTCACAGTAGTTTGAGCATAAGCCACACAAGGACCTGCTGTAATGCTATAATTAATAACATTAGCGCCAATTACTCCTAATCCTGGATTAAATAAACCTTTGTTATTCACGCCGGAAGTATTCACGCCGCCAAATAAACCTCCAACTGGGTTAACCAAAATCTGCAAAGGATGTGAAGAGTTACAGATTGTTTTTACGTTAGAGAAAACAGGTGGAGCTAAAGAAAATACACGAACCGCAACCGTAGCCTGATCCGGACACAAACCGCTTGGAGAAGAAGATGTGTTATATGTCAATATAAATTGACCCGCACCTGCAACGGCAGGATTAAACATAGTTCCACTAATCCCGGTACCGCTCCATATCCCTAAATTACTTATCGTATTCGGCGAAAGATTCACCGGTGAACTGGAGTTACATTGATCCGCTACACTATAACTAATAGTGGCAGGCACGAAGGCTTCAATGTTTATGAATTTAGTCTGTTGCTTGTTACAGGAGTTCGTTCCAATAACATACTGCACTGCGTTGCTACCAACTCCGCAAAGAGATGGCGTTAATATTCCGGTATTTGTTAAAAACGAAGAGGCTGACCATACCCCTGTGTTTGGCGTTACCGTTAACTGAATCGGACCACCATTACTGCAATAAGGACCAACCTGTGTGATGTTTGGAACAGGTGGGTTAGATACAAATACTGAAATGGTCGAAGTTTCCGAACATAAGTTGTTTGCATTAAAGTTAGGGGGGTTAGTAGGTAAATTACTATATGTCAAGGTGTGAACACTGTTAGGTAAATTAGTAGGGTCAAAGTTATAGGTGTTGTTTATATAGTTAACACCCGCCGAACCTGACCAAGCACCCAAGGTGTTCTGAACAATTGTCATTAAATTAAATGCAGGGCTGTTAAAACACAAATTTGGCAATACTCCTGTAGTGAGGTTAGCTGTGTTATACTTAGCAACAGCCACGCTTGTTGTATTGGTATTGACACAAGGACCAATGTTCACCGTATAACCAATGGTGTAATTACCCGCCTGATTATAGTTGGTTGGTGTAATAACTCCAGCACCGCTTACTCCCGTTCCCTGAAATATACCACCTGATGGATTAACCGTCATGTTCATACTACTGGCATTGTTACAAAAAACCGGAACCGGAGTAATAAAAGGTGTAATGGTTTTTGTTACAGATACGTTTATGGTTGTAAAATGCGGGCATGCCGAAGGATCCGGGGACGAAGTGGTGGTATAAGTAATTGGATAAATACTGGTTTGTAAGGCCGAAGGATTAAAGTTATACTGGCCTACGCCGGGCTGAAAGACCCCTGCAGGAGCCGTCCACGTTCCATTTGTGGCGCTTTGCACAATATTCATCAAATTAAAAGGAGCGTTTGTGACGCACAAAGGCGCAACAGATGCGGAAAGGGCTGCCGTATTAAATTGAGAGACTACAAAGCTAATTGATTGTGTTGCCACACAAATAGCGGTTGTAGTAGAATAGGTAAATGCGTTAAGCCCATTATTGTTATTACCAAAAAAGCAAAGTGTCGGAGTAATAACTCCACTTGCAGATCCTATAAAATTAGTGCCAGTGAGGGCTACAAATGTACCGCCAGGAGGGGTAACAATAACAGAATAAGGCGATGAGTTATTACACAAAGGTGGTATAACATTGATAGTAGGAGTCGCAGGATTAACAATGGTAATGCCCAAAGTTTTAGTAATTGGACAAAAAGCAATAGTCGGTGTAACAACAACCGTATAAATAATGGTCGTTTGTGTTCCAATTGGTGTGGTTGGACTAATAATGGTGTTCTGCAAGTTGCCTAAATTAGCTGCCAGGAAGGTAGTTGGCGACCAGGAATACGTATACTGCCCCGGCGATACCGGGCCTGGAAAATTAACCCCCGAAGCAATTTGACTTCCCTGACATAAGGTGGCATTTGGAGTTAAATTATAGGACCAATTATAAAAAGGGACGACAAACGAGGTACTGTACAAACAAGAGCCATCAAAAACTTTTACACTATAGGTGCCTCCTGCAGCTAAATTTCCTACCGAATATTGAACGGCCGGTGTTGGATAAACAGATGAATTATAGGCCGGCGTAGGACTTATGGCAAACACCGAAAATGAGTTTGCGCCCGGAGGAGCACCAGGTGCAGGTGTGAGTGAAATGATGGCCTCACCGTTTGTGCCTCCCGGACATATTAACTTATTATAAGGAATAGTTATGCTTCCAGGAGCCGATGCAATAAGTGTAAATTGAATGGAATCCTGACAGTTTTGTGGCGATGTATAGGATAACCACATAATTTGACCATTAAAAGGGGAAGTAACCGTATAACCGGGCGCTATCCCTCCTTGTGCGGGAGGAATCAACGAGTTTCCATTATACCATTTGAAATTAGAGCCACCTGTAGTGTTCAAATAAGCCTGACCGTTACAAAAAGGTTTTAAAAGATTTATCACCTGCTGTAAGCCCACCCCGACCGTGACCGTACCCTTGGCGGTACCACAACCTGCGGCACCCGCCCCTGTGACTATTACACTGTAGACCCCGGGTGCTAAACCCGCAACCGACGAAGCTGTACCAACCGTGACGCTACTGGAGTTTAACCAAACATAGTTATAACCGGTAGCACTACCCTGCGCCTGCACACTGGCCGAACCGCTCGTTCCACCCGGGCATGTGGGGCTTGCACCCAAAGCAACAATGCCCACCGTAGTGGTGGTTAATACAATAGGGTAGGTAAATGAACAAGCTGCAGCCGAATACATGGTAACTGTATAGGTAGCACCTACCACCGGATTTGCAATTTGAAGAACCACTTGAGTAGCTTGTGCCGGAGCAATAGGCGCAGCTCCAAAGGGAGCTGTCCAGGTATAGGAGGCATAACCAAGCGGAGCTGCTATAGAGGCCACATTTGATCCTGCGCAGAAACTCACGGCTCCGGGCACTGTGCCCACTACCGGAGGAATACTTGGATTCACGTATTGACCTCCGCATCTTGCATCATAATAAAGAGAACCGTGATGAGCGCCTCCCGAGCAATCCGTGTTCGTAACCATAACAGTAATACATTGACCAATAAATGGTGTTAAATCAATGTATTTGTTTTGCCAAGAACACCAGGAAACGCCACCAACAAGGTTATAAAAATTATTCGCAGGATTACCAGCGCAATTTGGACCAGGTGCCGTTAACGTTTGGGAAGCACAAGTCAAAAGATTCCCTGCACAATCATATAAACTGATTTGAAAGGAAGGCTGATCGCAACAACTATGTCCCGAACCATCCCAAGAACCACAAAAAGCAAATTGATACGAAGAATTGGCATTAGTTACCGGAAAACTAGATATCAGCCTGGTGATTTGTACTCCCGGGTTAGCATCGTTAAGCTTAGCTACGCGGGTTCCTCCAAGTGGTGAGTGTGGAATTGTTCCTATAAACGGAACACCCAATATAGGAGTTTGCATAATCCAAAATTCAGGACTACCAGCAGTGAAACCAGTCATAACCGTAGAATACTGTCCGGAAGCACACGCCCCGGTTACTCCGCCATTGTTATTACGCGCATAAATGGAATAGCCGGAAACGGCACTAAAATTAGGAGCTCCCAAATAAGCTCCTGGGGCCGTTAATTCGAAATCTTCATTCACGCAGGGCGCTATATTAATTTGGTTGTTGCCGCCTATTGGTTTACCACCAATATTCGGCGAGCCTGGGTTATTATTAATGTTAGGTCGAGCCCATTGTTGGTGCAATTGCTGAAGGTAAGTTGGGTCATAAAAACCAATATTGTACTTCTTATCAATGAACTCACGCTTTGTTGAGTTCATCATTTGTATAAATTCCGCTCCATAGAAGTGTCTGCTCAAAAGATCCACTTTAGTACCTTTTTCGTCAAAACCTTTTAAAGAGTCGCCATAAAAGGATTTATAATCTTTTAATGAACTGGCCGAAAGATAGTTTTGACTATTAATATAGTTGGTTTTAGCCTCAGGTGCAGCTACGTCTATTTGCTGGTTTGACATTTGAGTACTTGTTACTTTGCTTGTTTGTGCGTTAAGCAAAGCGCTCAATCCTAATCCGAGCAGTGCTAAAGTGTGATTTATTCTTTTCATGACTTTACGTTGAAGTATAAAAATAGGGCTATAAAGCCTAAAAACAAAGTTTTTTCACTCATTCGTTGGGGTGTTTTACGAATTTAAAGTCAAACTTCGCCCTGTTTGTAAAGAATTAAATAAATAGTTAATGTATGAATGGTGAATTTGTAAGCCAAAAATGTATACTGCTTTATGTGGAGGTCGTTGAAATTTCATGCAATTCTCACGTCATTATCAATCATTTATTCCATTTTACCCTAAGTATGCTATCGAAACTTTTTTATTAGTTTCGATGTGCCTAAACCTATTCATGTAAAGAAATTTATCAAAAACAAGGCGGCGCCGTAAACTTATAGGAATAGCATTAATTTCGCTCAAAAATTAATTTGATTCAGGGGACGGAGCAAAAATCAAACTACTGATTCAAAAGAATAAGATCTCCCATTTTATCATACACCTTACCGTCAAGATCTTTATAATGAATTTTATAAATATAGCTATCTTGCTTTAATGTAATATCACCCTTATTATTAAAGGTGCCATCCCAGCCCTTTGTAACATCTTTGGTATGATAAATTATCTGCCCCCAGCGGTTAAAAATTTCCATTTCAAAACTTTTTGCGTCAAGTCCCTGATGAGAGAAAACCGGAATAAAAAAGTCATTTAATCCATCAGCATTAGGACTAAAAGAGTTCGGGATAAATAGGTTAAAATCATTTTTAACTTCAACAAAACGAGTCATTTGATCGGTACAAGCATTAGCCGTTACGGCTGTTAAAGTTATTTGATATTTACCAATCTGATTGAAGGTTACACGGGGGCTTACATCATTCGGAGAATTCATTCCCTGAATTGTCCAGGAATATTTATTGTTACCCAGAACAGTACTTAGGTTAGTCAAACTAACTTCCGGGTTGGCAAGTGTAACTTCTTCCGGCTCAATTATAAAATTAGCTTTAGGGTTGTCCCAAACAACAATTGGTTTATCAAGTATAGCCCGGGTTGCACAACCTGCTTCATTTGAGTAATTAAACACCACCGTATAGGTACCGGGAGTGTTAAAAACATGCGTCGCAAAAAGTCCTGATTTTGGCTCAGTTCCGTCCCCCAAACTCCAAACCCCTTTACCTGAATTAACGCTGGGTGTGCTTAGCTTTACTTCCAGAGGAACACAACCTTCCTCCTTACTTTCACTTCGCACCGTTACGGTTGGAATATCCATAACATTTATACGAATAGCACTGGTATCAGGACACAAAGAATCATTTTGAGAAGAATGCGTCCTATAAATAATAAAATTATTACTTCCGATGTTGGCCTTGGAAGGATAAAACATACTACCAATCATAGCGGTTCCTTTCCAAATCCCACCAGGATTTTGCACTAAACTATTAAGGTCAATAGGAGAATTATTTCTACATAAAGGTTCAAGATATTTCTCAAAATTGGCTGATACAAAACGTTCTACGCTTATGGTAGCCTGAGTATAGGCGATACATGGGCCTGACGAAACACTGTAATTAATAATATTATTTCCAATATTTGCCAGGGCGGGATTGAACATGCCGCCAAGAGAGATTGCGTTAGTGTTAGCTCCACCAAATAAACCGCCGGCGGGATTAACCTGTAACTGAATAGATTGATAGGAATTACAAAAAGGCCCGACTTTAACAACGGCCGGCGCTTCGAGAGAAAATACATTAACTGCAACGGTTGACTGGTCGGAGCACAAACCGCTCGGTGAAGAAGAAGTTTTATGCGTTAAAACAAAATGACCTGCACCCGCCACTGAGGGGATAAAATTAGCTCCCGCTACGCCTGGCCCGGACCAAATACCTGCATTACTAACAGTGATTGGCAAGAGGTTGAACACGGAGCTGGTGGTACAAAGAGGAGGTATATTATTACTAATAGTAGCGGGTACAAAAGCCTCCACGTTGATAATTCTTGTTTGCATGGCGTTACACGAACTCGTTCCAATCACATACTGCACAACATTAGAGCCAATCGCAGCCAAAGAAGGAATAAAAACTCCATTTACACTAAGACAAGAAGAAGCCGACCAGTTTCCATTATTAGGACTTACCGTTAATTGTACCGGAGCTCCTGTACTACAAAATGGACCTGCCTGTGTAATGTTAGGAGTTATCGGGTTATAAACGGAAGCGATAATTGTCTTGGAATCGGAACATAGAAAGGGAACACTTGGTGTGGAGACGGTTGTATAAATAAGAGAATACGTATTCGTAGGTAAACTGGGATTAAATAAACCAGCTGCCACGTTGACGCCGCTCCAATAACCATTCGTGTTTTGAACGATGCTCATCAGATTAAAAGGCACACTACTTACACATAAATTAGGCACGGATCCCGTTAATGTTGCCGGATTAAATTTGGAAACATGAAAAGTAGCGGTGGAAGATGCCACACATGTCCCCTGGCCAGCGGTGTATGTCACCGAGTTAGTGCCAATACCACATAGTGAAGGGGTTTGAATACCCAGACTGTTAACGCCCGAATTTAATGACCATATGCCGCCAACAGGAGTCGCAAACAAGGCAGTAGCAGGAGAGTTGCTACATTTCGGCGGAATAAAGCTAAAGGTTGGAGTTGGTGGATTAAATACAGATACTAATAAAAATGTAGAATCCGGACAAACAGGAGGGGAAAAAAACTGTGAAATAGTTTTGTATTTTAAGCTGTAATTACCAGTTGCTAATCCGCCTGAAATAAAAAAATTATTTGTTACACCAATGCCTGACCACTGTCCTGTAACGGTGCTTTGAACAAGATTCATTAGGTTTATTTGAGGATCCTGAACACAGATCAAATTAAGACTTGCAGTAAGTGCAGATGTATTAAATCTGGATACCGAAAAAGTACCGGTGTTACTAACAGTGCAATTTCCGACACTGACGGAATACACAACAGAATTTGAATTGACAGCAACCGTGCTCGCCAGAGCAGGTGTCAAGAGTCCAGTTGGTGAAACGGCATTATTAGTAGATGCTGACCAGGTTCCACCTCCCGGAGCTGCTGTTAACTGTATAGGGTTAAATGTATTGCATAACGGTTGTGGCATTGTTAGAGTTGGGGTCAAAGGATTGTTAATAGTCACTGCCATTGTTGTTGATGAAGGACAGTTTAGGGCAGTCGGGGTGATAGTTACAGAATAAACAACCGTTGAAAGCGTAACATTAACCGGCAAAAGCAGAGGGGTAATATTTGTTCCTTGCGAAAAGGGAGAAAAAATAAGACCCCCACCCGGATTGGGACCCCAAGAGTAATTGAAATTATTGGGATTCGTTCCGAAGCTGAAAGTTGCGGTTGTGGAAAAAGTACCTCCCTGGCAAATGGTAGGCGTAAGCGGTGTGACTGTATAATTAGGGTATTGAACTACGTTAACCGTGGTAGTAGCCGTGCAATTAGTTGAGCCGGTGCTGGCAGTAACGGTATAGACGCGGGTACTCGCAACATTAAGAGCAGTAAAAGTGGTAAAATTTGAAACCACGCCAACACCTGGCGCTGTCCAGGTGAATGAAGTAACGCCTGTACTTGTTCCTGCACCTAAACTAACGGTAGCGTTTCCGCCCGAACAGATTATTCCAGAGTTTGTGGCAGTCACTATACAAATAAGTCCGCAATTTGTCACTGCGGAGCCGGGAACCGCAGTGTTGGTTTGAGCAAAAGTTATGTTTTGAACATTATTTGAAAAATTGGTAATTAACAATAAATAAAACTGCCCAGCAATCGCATTTGCAATGGTGCAGGTTTCTGTATTAGACCCAGAATAACTGCAGTCTACCGTATTACCGGCCGTAAGGTTGCTGCACGCTCCGGCCAAATTAGGAAAGGGTCCCCAACAAATAAAATCGATATCCTGAACGGATGACATGGCAATAACCAAGGGCCCGGAATTTTGAATTTGCATAAAAAACCAAGTTGGGTTGGGCTGTGAACCTAAACAACCATAATTAGGACCGGGTTGAGCAGGTGTTGTATTGGTTGCTGCAGGAAAGTTCATAACTTGTCCAGTACAAAACGGCGAAGCATTGGCGCAGGTGGAATTGGGCTGTGAGTAGGCAAAAAAAACTAACACGCAAAAAAGCAGAGTAAAAAATAAATTGAGTATTTTTTTTTCTGAAATCAAGAGGTTAGTTTAAAGTTACTTCTATTAAAGTTAAGTGTTTTCTATTCACCAAACAAATATATGTAGTAGCCGGGTTTGAATCCGCATTTTTCACTCACCAATATGGTTGATTCACAAAGTTGTTAGGCGTTTGGGCGTTTTTCGAGGTAATTAATGCTTGTTAAAACTCTGATAATAAAAAAACCGCCCAGAATAGTTCCCAAGCGGTTTTAAAGTAAAATTTTGTTGTTAATCTTTTCTTCCACCAAATAAACGAAGCAGAAACATAAATAGGTTAATGAAATCAAGATATAATGTCAAAGCTCCCATAATCCCTAATTTGCTGGCTATTGCGGAGCCTTGCGCCTCGTGACCCAGATTCTTTATTTTTTGCACATCGTATGCCGTTAGTCCTGTAAAAATAACAACTCCTAGTATGCTAATGATATAATCCATACCCGAGCTTTTTAAAAACATATTAATTAAAGACGCAATAACAATTCCTATCACCCCAATCATTAAAATACTTCCCAGTTTTGTTAAATCTGTCTTGGTTGTGTAACCCGCAATAGCCATTACAGCAAACAAAGCAGTTGTACTTAGGAAAACATTTACTATAGAGCCCACATTATAAACAAAGAAAATGAAACTAAAACTTATGCCGTTTACAATAGAATAAGCTACAAACAACCCAATAAGTAAAGGGAAAGACATTTTATTGAGACCAAAGTTAATAGCTAAAACAAAAGCCAATGGTGCAAACATAACTACGTAAGCCAACATGGTGGGCTTAAATCCTCCAAACTCGGTTGGTTCCAAAAGTAATGCGGTAAGCCCGGGGGTAAAAGCGAATAATAATGCGGATAAAGAAGTGAGCAGCATAGCAAGTGCCATCCATGAAAAAGAAGAGCGCAACAATTTATTTTCGCCAACCACCGTTGCGTATTCTATTTTATCAATATTGGTGTTTCTGAAATTCGTTTCCATGTATAAAGTAATTTGGGTGTAAAAGTAATAAATTCTTTAGGAAAACGGCGTTAAGAATATCTAAAAGTAAAGGTCGCTGGTTTTTAGCCGAAGATACTTGAGAACGGCCAAAAATGCACTGAAGGCTGAAATAATAACCCCCATTAACACCATACCCATAAACAAAAGGAGAAGCACATTTTCGTCCTGTAATTGCATTAAGTCAGGAATAAAACGGGTACTTAACACTAAAAATCCCGCAAGTAAAAGCCCGGCAATGATTCCGGCAATTACCCCCTGCCTGAATCCTTTAAATATAAATGGTTTGCTGATGAATGAACTGGTAGCACCAACCAAATACATGGTTCGAATAAGAAATCGTTGAGAGTAAATGGACAAGCGTATGGTATTATTGATAAGTGCAATGGCTACAATCAAAAGAGCTCCACTAAATATTAAAATAAAAAAAGCAAGCGCTTTGGTGTTTTTGTTTAGTTTATTAATCATCACCTTTTGGTAAACGACTTCTTTAACAAAGGGCATCTGAATTAAGTTTTTTTCAATAATTTGTAAAGTATCTGTATTGGCGTAGTCGGCGTTTAATTTAATTTCGAGTGAATTTAAAAGTGGATTGCTTCCTAAAAAAGAAACGAAATCTTCACCTAAATCTTGCTTCAATTT
>CALMND010000403.1 GCA_937868565.1 uncultured Bacteroidota bacterium
AAAACCATAACCATCAGGCATCATTTCCAGTACACCCGTAACAAAAACGATGTTGTCAAAATTGTAATGAACTTTTTCAACTTTCTTATTGGAATCCCCGTCATCTTCCTTAGGTTGCGGTGGAGCAACATTGCCGGGTTCTATTTGAGTAGCTTCTGGTCGTTGAGTTACCTTTTCCTGAACCTTTTGTTGTACAACTACAGGTTCTTCCTGCACTTTAATACTTACTGGTTCATGAACGAGAATTTCGCTAACCGGCTCCAATTTTACTACTTTACGCGGGCGCTTTTCTTTGATTTCAGCTTTATCTAAAAGAGTTCCTTTGAGAAATTTTTCCTTAAGTTGTTTTGTCAAACTTGCATTTGTGCCTTGCACGTCAATAATTCTTAAAATTAAATCAGCTTTAGGCACATTTTTAATTTCTAATGAAAAAGCTTTTGCTATTTCTTTAATCTCCAGCAGCGGTCTGCTGCTTAATTCCATTACTTCAAACATGGGGTTAATAAAAACTAATTACTTATTTAAGATATTGTTTATTTTTTTTGATTGTCTGGCTACAAGAAAATATAGCCTTTGTAATACACCGCAATATTAATGAAATATATTATGAAACAAAAAAATAATTTAAAATAAATTTTTTGATCTCGTTTTATAGGTTCACTCTTTAAATCGACCTTTTGAATATAATTAACATATAAATTAAAATTTAATCGAAAACATATAGTAAGCGGCTAAAAGAGTATTATTTGATTTTGCACGGAAGAAAAACAAATATGATAGCAATAAAGTGATTATGAATATGATTACAATACTGCCCAGATGCCAGGGGCAACGCAAGTATTAACTGAAAAATCTCGACTGTAAAGCGTGCTGTTATTTTTCAAGAAATTTATTGAAATCGTCTGTGGTAGAGCTAAAGGAGAAGATTTCACTAACCTCGTAATAATTGGTTTTATCTACACAATAGTCATAAGCAAATTTAGCGTATTCCAACTTATCGTTATCCATAGCAAAGAGCTTGCAAATTTCTTTTACTTGATTAACAGATAAACATGAGCCTTTCGTTGCAATTTTTGCAGTACTCATTTTAGTATCTGAAAATGGTTTCGCCTCAACAGCTTGTTTAATCTTAGCAAAATTAGCGGGGCTGGTTGCAATACTACAACCTGTTTTGGTAGCCGCGCTATTGTAAGCAGGTTTACTGGTCGGTTCGTTACGTTGAGTGTTACCCGTTGAAGAATGACTGTATGATGAACTTTGTGTCACGGTGGTGGAGGTGGTTGTATTTACCTGTGCATCATTATCCATTCCGGTTCCACTCACATTCATGTTGAGTCCCACACCGGCCATATTCATGTTTATTGAAACATTTTCTGGGTCTCGGTTAGATGTAGATGATTTGGTTGTAGTTACTGTTTTACTGGTAACTATTGTATTGTTATTTCCACCACCGGTATTTATTCCGGCACCAGAACTAATCGCATAATTCTCGGTAACAGGATCCCCTGTTGCGGATTCAGGCTCATTGTTAGAACTATGATATTCAACAGTTGTCATTCCCGTCGAAGCTTCGGACATCGGGACACTCCCGAAATAACGTAACTTCAGCTGTTTCTTCATATCGCGTTTAATTCTGGCGGTGTGCTCCAAACCACTCTCCAGATTCATTACCTGCTTTATTTGAGGTAGTATCTTATTTTCAAATTCGATCCTGAGACTTATATTAGGTGAAAGGCCGGTTACTTTTACGTTTGTTTCGGGCTTATTATTTTGTTTTACACCGTTAACAAAAGCGTAAAAAGGGTCGCCATCTTCAGAGAAAATGATAAGATTTGCGGTGTTTTGAGCTCTAACTCCTATAGCCGAGGATAGAACGCTCATTAAAATTAATACATATTTTTTCATGATTGATTGGTTTAGTTGATTTATATATTTCATTTAATTTCCAAGCATTATGCCAAAACAAGAAATGTAAAGTTAACAGATGTTAAACAAATTTTTCACCTTTTTTTACTTTCACGTCATTTACAAAGTTACGTATTTGCTGCTCATCCTGCTTCTTACAAATCATTAAAACTCCTTCGCTTTCCACCACAATAAAATCCTCCAACCCTTGCAAAACAACGAGTTTGTCATTTGGCACGTGAACAATACAGTTGTTACAATCATAGGTAATAACATTCTTGCCAATTAAAGCATTTTTTTGTTCGTTTTTACCAATATGTGTGTATAAGCTGCCCCATGTACCTAAATCACTCCAGCCAAAAATGCTCGAACGAACATAAACATTTGGAGCCTTTTCCATCACACTATAATCGATAGAGATGTTCTTGCATGTAGCGTAAGCCTTATTAATAAACTCAATTTCTTTAGCAGTATCGTAATGGTATTTTCCTTCTTTAAAAACGTTTGCAAGTTCTGGATCATGCGTTTCTAAAGCTTTTAAGATACTTTGAGTGCTCCAAATAAAAATGCCGGAATTCCAGAGAAAATCTCCATAAAATAATTGGCCATTTCATGGTTTGGTTTTTCGGTAAAGGTTTTTACTTTGTTAATGCGTTTATCTTTTTCTTCTACATCACTCTTAATAAACTGTATGTAGCCATAACCCGTGTCGGGTCTGGTAGGTTTAATTCCTAAAGTAATAAGACAATCATGTTTACTGGCTTTTTCAAAACAGGAATTAATCGCTTTAACAAAAGTTTCTTCCTTCTTTATCAAGTGATCACTTGGAGCAACAATAACTATTGCTTTTGAGTCGCGTTTATGAATTTTGTATGAGGCATAGGCAATACAGGGCGCAGTATTTTTTCTAGCAGGCTCACAAAGAATATTATCTTTTAAAACAGCCGGCAGTTGTTCAGTAACTAAATTTTTGTAGGAAGTGCTTGTAACAATATAAATGTTTTCGTTGGAACAGACTTTAAGCAAGCGGTTATAGGTTTGCTGAAGCAAAGTTTGTCCAACACCAAAAATATCTAAAAACTGTTTAGGATGTTTGGTTGTACTCATTGGCCAAAAACGCGTTCCCACGCCCCCCGCCATTATTATACCATAATGATGCTTGTTCATTTTTAAAACGGCACAAAAATAGAAAATTATTAAGTTAAAATTATTAAATAATAGTTATATCTGGTAATTGAGAGAATTAAAGCCTATATTTGCAGTCTGAATAAGAAATCTATCTCGCCCATTTTGTCGGCATGAAGCATTAAAGCGGGGTATTTTTAGCTTTAATGTATAATTAATAATTTAAAAAATGACTTTCGAAGAATTAGGTCTTAACAGCGACCTTTTAAAAGCTGTAACCGAGTTAGGATTTACTACGCCCACTCCAATCCAACAACAAACAATAGCCCTATTGGCAAAGAAAAAAACCGATTTAGTGGCTCTTGCGCAAACGGGAACGGGTAAAACGGCAGCGTTTGGTTTGCCCATGCTTAACAGTATTGATTGTGATAATCGCACGGTTCAGGCGCTCATACTAGCTCCAACGAGGGAATTATGTGTGCAAATTACCAACGATATTAAAAATTATGGCAAGTACCTAAAAGGGTTTGGAGTTACAGCAATATATGGTGGTGCTCGTATCGACGGACAAATCAAAGATATTAAGCGGGGCGTGCAAGTTGTTGCCGCAACTCCGGGGCGTTTGATAGATATGATTGAACGTAGAGCCATCAATTTAAATACCGTTAAAATTGTGGTACTTGATGAGGCTGATGAGATGCTGAATATGGGATTTAAAGATGATTTAGATACTATATTAAAGGAAACTCAGGGAGAAAAGAATACGTGGTTATTTAGTGCTACGATGCCCAAAGAGGTAGAACGCATTGCCATGAAATACATGAGTAATCCTGCTGAATTAACAACCGGTAAAAGGAACGAAGGCGCTGATAATCTTGAACATATTTATTATATGGTTCAATCCCGTGACAGATATTTGGCGCTAAAGCGTGTGGCCGATTACTATCCTGAAATTTTCGGAATAGTGTTTTGCCGTACCAAAGCAGAAACTCAGGAAGTAGCCGATTCTTTAATTAAGGATGGTTACAGTGCTGATGCCTTACATGGAGATTTATCACAAAGTCAGCGTGATTTTGTGATGAAACGTTTTCGTAGCAAAACATTGCAAATGTTGGTAGCGACTGACGTGGCAGCAAGAGGTTTGGATGTGAACGACGTTACGCATGTAATTAATTATAATTTACCTGAGGATGTTGAAAATTACACTCACCGAACTGGCAGAACAGCCAGAGCCGGTAAATCAGGTATTGCTATTGCTATTATTACGCCAAAAGACAGTGGCAGGATAAAAGACATCGAACGCATTATTAAAAAGAAATTTGAAAAGAAAGATGTCCCAAATGGTTCTGATGTGTGCGAAAAACAACTATTTAATCTGGTTCACAAACTTCATAATGTGGAGGTAAAAGACGAAGAAATAGAGAGTTTTTTACCCGCTATTTATGAAGAGTTAAAGGAGTTAAGCAAAGAAGAATTAATTAAAAGATTTATTAGCGAAGAGTTTAATCGCTTCCACGAATACTATCAGAATGCACCGGATTTAAACATTGTAAAAGGCAGTGTTGACGGAGCGTTTGGTAACCACAGAACAACTCGCTTTTTCGTTAATATGGGCCAGTTAGATGGATTTAACATTCATAGCTTGAAAGATTTCTTAGCGGACAGTGTGAAATTACACCAGCGCATGGTTTTTAACGTGGATGTCAAAAGTAGTTTTTCGTTTTTTGAAACAGAAAGTAAGCTGGTAGATAGTTTTCTTGCGTTAAATTCACAAAACTTGGAATTTAATAACCGTAAAATTTCTTTGGAAGTGAGTAATCGCAAAATGAAAGAAAGCGGCGGCGGCGGAGAGAGGCGCGGTGGTGGAGGATTCAGAGGCGAAAAACGTGCAGACGGATTCAATCGCGAGGGTGGAGGATATAGAGGTGGGGAAAAGCGTGAAGGAAAACGTCCAAGAAAGTCGGGTGGAAGTTTTGGAGGTGGAGACAAACCAGCTTTCAGCCGAGAAAAATCTTTTGGCGGCGAAAAGAAAAAGGGTTTCGGAAAAAGTAAATTTTAGAAAATCATAATTTTCAAAAGAGGAACATGACATGCGTTGTGTTCCTTTTTATTTAAAATTTATCATTCTTTCAAAGCAACGCAGGTTGCGTTATTCTCAACAGGAAAGTTTACCGAATTGGCGATATAACATATTTCATGCGCTTTGTGGTGAAGCGCCATAGCTTTTTCAATCATTGTTTTATCAGTTACTGTGACTACTGGATTTAAGATTACTTCTTTAAATTGTCCTCCGCCTTGCTCGTTTTCAATCATAACACCTGTCGCATTATCAATATAATCTGTTACAATTACACCTTCTGAAGCGCAAACATATAAGTAAGAAAGCATGTGGCAAGAAGAAATGGCGGTCACCAACAAATCCTCGGGATTTAATTTTGTTTTATCACCCACAGCGGGATTATCAGTTGTGAGATATAGATCGGGTTTGTTCGCAATTGAAACCGTATGACTTCTGTCATAATCACGAAGGCCGCTTGTCCCGGAGCCTTTATTCCCCTGCCATTTCGTTAATAATTTGTAGTGGTGCTCTTTGTTCATGTTTGAAAATTATAATGTAGTTTTCTTGAATTATTTTTAAATGACTCTAGTTTTCAACCGAGTTTTGCTCCAAAATTATTTTCCTTATTAGGGAAATCTGCCCCAAATGGTAATGTGCGTGTTCAATAATTCCATGTAGATTCCGGTAGTACGTGCCATACTTCTCATCTGAAAAACTTTCCCATAATTTACTTTCTGGTAAGGCTTCGATAAGCCCAGCAAATTTTTCAGCCTCAGTCCAGACCTCGTGTAATAGAATCTCCCAGTCGTTCTGAGATTGTACGGGCGGAATATTAAAACTGAATTCATCTTTGGCATTTAATGCTTCCCCCTCCAGTACTTTTAATGTAACTTTAACATAATAATGAGTATGATACACCAAAACCGCAATGGTATTAAAAGAGTGAACCTTTGTCGTAACTTGTTGCCAGGTTAACGCGGTAAGATTATCTTTAAGATTGGAACAAGTCCAGTTTCCGCCAAAATAAATTTCTCTAAAGTGTTTAGCTATTTGTTTAGAGAGGCTCATGCATGTGATTTTTATTTTTTTAAACGAGAAATTTCTTGATTGGTAATCCTGTTTTACTAGAGTTAGAATCTTAAATCATTAAAGTAAATTTAAGTAATGTTTTAATAATTTTAAACTAACGAACAGAATTTCACAAATACTTAATCGAACTTTGGATAATTGGTCATGACGCACCAACCGGATCAGCCCCAAAACATACAAAATTAATACAGTATAAATCTTACGCATTTCCTATATTTGTGAGCTTAACAAGAAAATAATAAAATAAATTATGCCAGGTGTTTCAAACAAAGCTAAATCCATGCCCGCTTCGCCCATACGCAAATTGGTGCCTTACGCCGAAGCTGCAAAAAAAAGAGGAATTAAAATCTATCATCTCAACATCGGTCAACCTGACATTGAAACGCCGGAAGTTTTTTTAAAAGCTATAAAAAATAA
>CALMND010000404.1 GCA_937868565.1 uncultured Bacteroidota bacterium
CGAATGTCCAGGTGATTGGTGGGCTCGTCCATTAGCAATAGATTGTATGGCTCCAGGAGCAACTTGCATAAAGCCAACCGACCCCGCTCTCCCCCACTTAACACCTGTACTTTTTTGTCGATATCATCTCCTCTAAATAAAAAAGAACCCAGTAAGCCCCTTACCTGCCGTCTTACCTCACCCACAGCGGCCTCATCGATGGTTTCAAATACAGTTTTCTTGGGATCTAGTTTTTCTTCCTGGTCTTGCTCAAAATAACCCATCAATACACTATGTCCCATGATAATTTTTCCTTCAAAATCAATGCGTTTGGCTATCATCTTCATCATGGTACTCTTTCCTTCTCCGTTTCTGCCCACCAAACCTATTTTTTCTCCCTTAGTAATAATAAACTCAGCGTCCTTAAATATTCGTTTATCTCCGTATTTTTTTCCTGCACCCTCAACGGTTAGTACAATTTTACCGCTATGAGCAGGCGTAGGAAAACGGAAATTCATACTTTGTGAATCGTCATCATCCACTTCCACGCGCTCCATCCTATCCAACTTTTTTATCAACGACTGGGCAAAAGCCGCTTTACTGGCCTTAGCACGGTATTTATCAATTAACATTTCTGTTTGGTCAATAATTTTTTGCTGATTTTTTGCTGCGTTCTCCTGCTGTTCTTTTCTTTCTTTCCTTAAAATTAAATAGCGTGAGTAATTGGTCTTGTAATCATAAATTTTTTGGTTTGAAATTTCTATAGTACGCGTTGTTACGTTATCCAAGAAGGTTTTATCGTGACTAATGAGCATTACCGAACCCGAAAACGTTTCCATGAACTCTTCCAGCCACATAATGGCCTCAATATCCAGGTGATTAGTTGGTTCATCTAATAAAAGAATATCCGGCTTTTGCAGCAAAAGTTTAGCTAATTCAATCCGCATTCTCCATCCTCCGCTAAACTCGGCTGTTTGCCTGTCAAAATCTTTCCTTTCAAAACCAAGACCCTTTAATATTTTTTCTATTTCTTCGCGCACATTGCTGGCACCAAGCATATC
Source organism: uncultured Bacteroidota bacterium (assembly GCA_937868565.1). Classification (GTDB taxonomy): domain Bacteria; phylum Bacteroidota; class Bacteroidia; order B-17B0; family Aurantibacillaceae; genus Aurantibacillus. The sequence continues at coordinate 1,041 of CALMND010000404.1, forward strand.
TAAACGCGTGTAAGTTTCTGTTTGTTCTTCAATTAACCAGGAGTACTCTTTGCTTTCATAATCTGTTCGGGTTTCCAACTGATGGTTTATCTCTAAAATTCTGTTTTCTAACTTTTGAATTTCTTCAAAGGCAGTCTCCGTTTCCATAAAAACGGTGCGCCCATGCTGATGTATCATATCCTGCGGCAAATAACCAATTTTGCAGGATTTTGGCATCGAGATTTCCCCCTTGGTAGGGTTTTGATTTCCTGACAAAATTTTAAGTAGTGTTGTTTTTCCGGCACCGTTCTTCCCGGCAAGTCCAATACGGTCTTTAGGGTTAATTAAAAAAGAAATATTATCAAATAAGTCGTAGCCACCAAAACTTACCGTTACACCATTTACAGAAATCATCTAAATCTATCAAAAATAATAAGCTGCAAAGATAGTTCATTTTAAGGGAATAAAAAGCCCTAAATGTAGCTATGCGCTCACCAACGGCCCGCAAAAGAAATCTAACACACTTTACCCACTTTTTGAGGAAAATCTACTTAAACAGCTTCAAACCAAATGCAAGGGCTAGCAGCCTTTGCGCTTTGTATTCGTATCTACTTTTGGAATGGCCTTTAGCTTTTTGAAAAGTATGTCGAGTTGCGTAGACTCATTAGACAAGCCTGTTTTGGGCAATTGACTTTTAATATTTTCAATGCGGGCATCGGTATCGGGATGTGTACTTAAATATTTCATTAAGTCCGGCACTCTGGCTCCTTCTTCTTTAAGCAATTGTAGTAAATGTAACATCCCTTCCGGGTTGACTTTATTTTGAATCATAATTTTATATCCGTTATTATCCGCTTCGGTCTCCAATTCCCGCGAATAACTTAATTGCTGAAACTGGTCGGCCTGAGAAAAAACACCGGCGCTAATCCCCGTCACATCGCCAAACAAAACGGCAATAAAAAAACTACCCGCCATACTGCGACAAATACTTTTTAAGGAATGGCGTTTAGTAACATGTGTGGCTTCATGACCTAATAGAGCCACCAATTCCTCGTAGGATTTCATTTTCTTGATTATAGCAGAATACACAAAAATGTGCCCACCCGGAAGAGCGAAAGCATTTATTTGATCTGATTCAATAACGTGTATCCGCAAATCGTATTCGCTGTTAAATTTTATTTTTGAAGCGAACTGATTGATGCAGTATGTAGCTGAATCATTCTCATCGCCATTTTGCTTATAAATTTCAGCGATACTGTTTCCTAATTCAATCTCTGCATCTTTAGGTATTAAAGAGGCCGATTTTTCACCCACCCACGGCAATAAAAAAAAGTAAATGAGCACCCCCACTAAAACAAAACCTGCAATTAGTGTTATTACGGCTGTTCCTTTTCCTTTAAACACAAAACCTTCGGCCTTTTGAATAAATTTACCGCCTGACCAAATACTATAAATAGTTGAAGCAAAATTACCTGCACATTCCAATGTCTGGTGAGGATAATTGCCATAGGTAATTAAAAGTTTGTCGCCATTATACTGGCAGGATATAAAACTTCCTATGCTCCATATTAAAAGAGACTTTTCATCGTCGTCAATATACAGATGTAACACATCATTCTGTAAGATTAAATTACATTCAAATGCTTTGGCCGAACTGCCGTTATGAAAAATTCCTTTATCTTCCATTAAGCTTAGAACAAAGGAATATCCAGCATACCGGCCATGTCGTCTCCGGTCGCATCCTTATATTCTGATTCAGTTTGCACCAGTGTATCAGGATTAATTTCCTCATCAAACTCCATGTTTTCAAAGGCAGTGCGCATGGCTCGGTTAATTGCAATACCGGTGCCTATACCAAAAGTGAAAATAATAATTAAATAATTTACAAAAATCATTTCAAAAATTTTGCCCGCGCTCAAGGTACTGCGAATATTAATTTCCTTCCCGTCCTGTATCATTTTAATGTTTGATACTTCAAATTCCACAAGGTTCTTCATGTACCAGAATAAATAAATTCCAAGGGTAAATATTGAAAAGAAAAGGCCTTTTAAGCGAATAACAAACAAATCCAAACCTTGTCCGGTAAATTTAAATTCAATGTTTCCGAAACGAATGTGCCCGTATATATATTTCTTCATGCTAACTTGAAACCATGAACCGTATATTCCGAAAGTTATCAGGGTCAGAAAACCTTCAATTAAATATATTTTTACGAATTCACCAAGAATACCTCTGTAACCAAAATGTATGCTCCTCCAAGAACTGCGAGATAAGCGGTAACGATACGAACTATGTATAGACAATGGCACAATTCATAAAATAGCAACATAAAACAATGCAATACCACAAACAAATAGAGATGTCTGATTGGAAAAAATGCAATAT
>CALMND010000405.1 GCA_937868565.1 uncultured Bacteroidota bacterium
GCTGCGATCACGAAGCTATCATTGTACCTCAAGGCGGAGCTAGAGAGCCAATAACTATGGATTCATTGCTGTATAAAAACATAGAAGTGAATATTGAACGCAAAGGTTTGCATTTAGCTATGAAGGGTTTGGATGTTTTTAATTTCAGTTTAAAAAAGGTGAGTCCCAATGTGGAAGATTTAATTCGAAAATCTGTACTCTCCAGTTCTGAAATTGATTACTTTGTGTTTCATCAGGCTAATCGTTTAATTTTGGAGTCGATCAGTAAGAAATTAAAAATAAACACTTCTAAGGTACCCACCTCTTTAAAGGATTATGGTAATACGAGTGGCGCAACCATTCCTTTAACAATCGTTTCCAATTTAAGAAGAGAAAATACAATAATTGATTCAAAAATGGTACTTTCGGGATTCGGAGTTGGATTATCGTTGGCATCGGCAGTAGTTGACTTTAAAAATGTTGTTTCTCCTGAAATTTGTGAATTGTGACCGAAAAGCTTGAATATTCATTTATCATTCCCGTTTACAAAACGGTTAGCACGTTAGAACCTCTATATAAGGGAATAGCTGAGGTTATGGAAGAATTCAAAAGCTCATTCGAGGTTGTTTTTGTCGAGGATAACGGGTCGGAAGAAAGCTGGAAGAAATTATTGGAACTTAAAAGAAATAATCCTGAAAAAATAAAGGTCATTAAACTGACTAAGAATTTTGGACAAAATGGTGCCACCCTCTGTGGTATTGATGAGGCGAAAGGAGAACTGATACTTACCATGGATGATGACCTACAGGTCCACCCTTCCGAATTAAAAAAACTTATCCTTTGTCAGAAGGAACAAAAGCCGGATGTAATTTATGGAGTGTATGAAGAAAAAACAAGTTCCTGGTTGCGGAATTTAGGCTCTGGTTTCATAAAAAAAATATTCAATAAAAGTGAGGGAGGCTCAAATGTTGGCTCGTCTATTCGATTAATAACGGCAAATATTGCCAATCACCTAAGAAACCATTCGCAGGATCATTTGTTTATCAATCAGGTTATTTCCTGGTACACTTTTGATACCAAATTTATTGAAGTAGTTCGCAATCCGCGTCATGAAGGTAAGTCTGGCTATAGCTTTCTTCAACTTTTTTCCATCGCGTTCAGACTTTTATTTCTTTACACATCCATCCCTTTAAAGATGATGATAGGTGTTTGCATCATAAGCTCATTAGTCTCCATGGGATTGGCGGGCTATTATATTTATCAGCATTATGCTTTTGGTAATGGCCTTGGTTTTTTAGTAATAATCGTTATTGCTATTTCTTTAATACTTGCGAGCATCAGTATTATGGGTATTTATTTAAATCGTATTTATTCCTCCCGCGTAAAAAAGCCACATTACGCTATTAAGCTAAAAATATAATGCAAATTTTTAAGTATGGTATAGTCTTAACTAGCTTGACTATTAATGAACTTGAAGTGGTGCGGAACTGGAGGAACTCAGACGACGTGAGACCTTACATGCAGTATCAAAAAATGATTAGTTCCAGAATGCAGTTGGAATGGTTTAATTCATTGAATCGTATTTCTAATTTGTATTTTGTTATCCAAAAGGAGGGAGAAAAAATCGGACTCATTAATCTAAAGGATATAAACTGGAAATCGAGAACGGCAGAGGCTGGAATTTTTGTTGGGAATAGAAATTATATCAACTCCATGATTCCCGTCTTGGCTACGGTTACTCTTATGGAATTTGCATTCGATGTGCTAAAATTAATTGGGCTTAAAGCAAAAATTGGGGTTACGAATAACAAAGTTATACAGTTCAATGAAAGTATAGGATACCAGGAAAACGAAACTCAGTCTAATGAAGAATTTCACTACTATCGCGTAAACGCCAACCAATTTTATGCAGCAACTGCTAAGATGCGCGAAACCTTAAGGAAGTTAAACGCTAACAGATTCGAGATAGTTTTGAGTGAAATTGAAAAGGAAGAATTGAATATTAACGAAGAGGCGATTGCAATTCCGGAATTAAAATTGACGATATGCAATTAAGGCCTCCCAATCATTCCTAATAATTTCTTTAATCTTTTCGCCTCTAATTTTAAAACCAAGCGAATAGGTATACACGGATGAAGTCCCCATTTGATAATCCGGAAAGGCCAGAAATAGCCCGAAAAGGGAAATTTTTTTAAATCCAAATCTTCTTTTAATTCGGGTATCAGTTTCCAAAACTGTTTCTTATTGTATTCGAAATATTCTTTGGGTGCGCGTTTTTTAAACACTTCCATGCCTAGGTGAAAGGTCTGATGTTCCTCTTCGAATAATTTAAAGTTCTTACTTAGCGCAAATAAATTTTGAGAAAAAGAAATTTCAATGAAAGGAACCCCGATACAGATTCCTTCCAATTTTAGTTTAGGAAAAATGCTGCGGTGAAAAACAAAGCAATCAAAGCCAGGATGTTTTTTACTATGTTCTTTATAAATTAAGTCAAGTTCTGAAGGGCTGGTAAATTTAGAAGGGATTCTCCTTCTATTAATAATAAAAGCATCGTAACCAAGATTAATAAATTCGTCCACCCTTAAATAAAAATCGGGATACAAGCCGATATCTACGTTTGTGTATATTAAAAACTCGGCGTCGCTTTCCGTGTATAATCTATGGAGGATGTCTGTTAACAGCGGTAGTTTAATTGGTTTTTCAAAAAAGCCTAAAGCCAAAACCGACCTTTCCAGACTCTTTGTAGTTTGAAATCCTTCGGGAACTATCGAAAGGTCTTCATTAAACTGTGCGGAGAGTAAATCAACCTTAATCCTGTCTTTTGCCCGTGCTTTGGCTTGCAACATGCTTTGAAAAGTAATCGGTTGTGCAACAAATAAATCAGAGGACATATCGGCGACAAATGGATTTACAATATGCGCAACAGTATTCATAATAATACTCGAATATATTAAATTTGGTAGTTGTTTGTTTAATTAATATTAGATTTGTTGGACAAACTTTATAGTTACTTTTGTTTAAATCCCCTTAATGCCTGAATATCCGAAGATATCAATCGTTACAGTTAATTATAATGGTGAACGTTTTTTAGAAGAAACTATCCTTTCCGTACTGAATCAAAATTATCCAAATCTGGAGTACATCCTTATTGACGGTGGAAGCACTGACAAAAGTGTGGAAATAATTAAAAAGTATGAGAGTAAATTAACGTATTGGGTGAGTGAGAAAGATGAAGGACAATATCATGCTTTGCAAAAGGGTTTTGAAAAATGCACCGGCGAAATAATGGCCTGGATAAATTCGGATGATTTGTATGTACCCAATGCTTTTTTTGGGGTGGCCCAAATTTTTAATGAATTCCCAAAAGTAAAATGGTTAATGGGAATTCCTCGGGAATACAATGAGCAAGGGGTGATGATGAGTCGGATCACTTTACCTTGGGGACGTTGGTCGAAGCACCGATATTATACCTTTGATTTTCAATTCATACAACAGGAATCAACTTTTTGGAAGCGGGAAGTATGGGAACGCGCAGGAAGCAAAATGAATTTAGAATACAAGTATGCTGGTGATATGGAATTGTGGACGCGTTTTTTTCGACATTCAAAATTACACACAACAAGTGCAACTTTTGCTGGATTCAGATACAACAGCCAAAATCAACGTTCGATAGAATTTAGACAAGCCTATTTGAAAGAATGCGTGAAGGCTATTAAAACAGAATTAAAGCGGTTTAATATTTTTAAACGGATAGGTTATTTTCTTTTACGTTTGGTAGGATTATTTTTTGGCTCATTTTTCTTTTATGATATTCCTGTATTTAATATTATATATCCTTTGCTGCTCGGTATTCCTAAGCCTATACATTATAATTTTGTGACGGGTAAATTCATTAAAAAAAACTTGATGGTGAAACTGCCTCCATTGTTTTTATGGAATAGACAGATTCACCGGAAGATGTTCGAAAAGTAGTTAATCAATAGAGCAGTGTTTTCGCCATATTTCAAAATCAAGCCAACGTTTGCTAATAGCATCGTTCTCGTTTTTTAAAATTTCGGCAAGCTTCTTTTTATTATACATAAACGTATGTTCTAACTTTTTAGCGGCCAGTGTATCCTGGTAGGTTTGGTGATGCATATCCGGCATTTTTCTTTTGGGTTCTATGCTGGTTTTTAGCGAGGGTATTACACTATCACTTCGCAAAGTAAGTGGCGAATTTGACGGAATGTCAGTAAATTCTTTGTCACAATATTTAAACACTTCGTTGTAAAAAGCATATTCTTTCAAATCCTGGGTTGGAATTTCAAGCAGTTTTGTCAGAAACCGACTGTCCCAGAAAGGTGAAAAGCCGTGATGTGTGAGTTGATAGGGTTGAAGCCAATGTCCCCTGCTACCGCCATAAGTGGAAGTGAAAAACGAACGGAGTAGTTGATTAATCAGAAACAAATTTTCTCTACGGTAATTGGGTAATTTATTTTTTTCTTCCAAATAACTTTTATAAGGGTGTTTTTTTAAACGTAGTCTGAATGAAAAAGAGAAAATACGTTTGAGATTTGTATCAATGGTATTAAAACCTGGGTCGTTGTTTATTGGCGCTGCCTTCAGAAAATATCCACCGAGAAACTCACCACCGTGCCAACCGCCATAAACATGATCCTTACGTAATTCGCGACATTTATCAAAGTAGGAACTGTCAAAACGGTTTTCAAAAAATGAGATTTTCTCTGTTATGTGATTCAGTCGGAATTTTTCGGAAAGCAGATTTGCGCCAAAGACATCAATATCTTCATCTGCACCAAGAAACGATAGGTTGCTTGTGTAAAATTTTGTTTTTTGCCTCTGATCTTGTGTCATAGTAGCTAGTATCAAACGGGAATCAGCTCCGGCGGAGAGTAGACACATATCGGTGAGATTTGTTTCGTTGTATTCCCTGTTTATTTTGGTAAAAATTTCGAGGACTTCTTTCGAAAGGTCTTTTAGACTAGTTTTTTTAGGCGCTGAATTAAAGGGTTCCCAATATTTTTCTGTTTCTGTTCTATTGTTATTTATTAGAGTGCGGGACCCCGGAGTAAGGTTCTTAATCTTTTTAAAAAATGTTTTATTGCCTAAGGTCAGTCCGAGCGTAAAAAACTCAGCAATGGCATTATAGTCAGGTTTTCTAGTTTTTTGAGGTTGGTATTGAATGATAGGTTCATATTCGCTCGAGACGATGACGTAATTTTTGTCTTCGAAAATAAATAAGGGAAAGACGCCAAATTTGTCATTGACAAGTAATAATGTATGGTCGTGTTTATTGTAGCGAATGGCAGCAAAAGCTCCTTCTAATTCTGATAAAATTCCAGAACCATGGGTCGAAATGTATTCATCAAAAAGAGCGGCTTCATTCTCAGCACTTTTTTTTTGATTGATGACTTCAAAAGAAATATGTCCAGAAATAAAACAAAGGGAATTTTCAGTTTCAACAAACTTTCTGCTAAACTTTGTTGCATAGCATAAAATCATTCCCGGAAACT
>CALMND010000406.1 GCA_937868565.1 uncultured Bacteroidota bacterium
ACAGATAATATTCTTGGCAAAAAATTTTCAACTACAAACGCCGACTTCATTAAGACAGGAGACACACTTTACTTACCAATAATTTCAAGCGACTCCGCCAAAAAATCGTTGTTTGTTAAACAGCTCGTTAGCGGCACTAAAACCAAAAGCTTGGGAATTACCAAGGATTTAAATTCAATAGTTCCAACTTCGCTAAAGTTTACTTCAGGTAACAATTTCGCGTTTGATAACAGATGCCGTAATGAAACGGACTATTATTTTTTTATAACGCCCCTAATTTATAACATTGCTAGTAAAAAAACGGTATTTATAAATAATGTGGATTTAATAAGTCGCTTAAAAATGAAAGACCGCATGCGCTTAAATTATTTTATAAACGATGCTAAAGTAATAAATGGTGTAGCTCATTTATTAATTGGTGGTAACAACACCTGGTTTAAAGAGGAATACGATATTAATACCAATCAACTAATAAAATCTATACCTCTTGAGGTGGATAAATCAATTAACGTTAGCTTATTTATGCCTGATATGCGGTCGTTTTTGCTTCGTAATACTGACAAAAACGAATTTTATATTAGTGAATAGCCGTTAGTGCTGGCAATAAGATTTTAAACAACCATATACAAAAGCCACGGATTATACAAATTTCACAGATTGATTAATCCATGGAATTTATAACATCAGTAGCCTCCTCCTTAAACGGATTTCTCGGTATCCATTCGGCCGGCTGGAGGAAAGAAATAAATGGTTTTTGTATGAGTTTGGAAATGGTATTTTGCGGTTTGATGTAACAAATTAAATTCTGGGGTTTTGCGCCAACTGTTGTTTTTATTTCCGCGGCGGTTCTTCCTAAATTTACTTTTTGAATTTTATTTTTAATGGCCTCATTAATCATTAAGTATAAAATGTTTTGATACAGATGGTATTGCTGGTTAAGCTCGTAGTCGAACCCGATATAGTGTGCTTCCAAAGAACCGTCCGGCATTAAGAAATAACTGCCAAAAGCAATTAGTTTATCATCCCTTCTAAAGGCTTTTACTTTAAAATTATCTGTATAACATTCTTTTACCGCGCTGAAATAATTTTTAGGCAGCTTTATTAGTTTAAAGCGAGCCTTGTCAAAAATGTTTTCGTAAAGTGCGTACAATTCTTTTTCATGCGATTTTATTTCGTCCAGATTAAAATCCTTTACCTCAACACCAATTAAACTTTTAAAAATGGATTTAGCCCTATTTCTGTACTTTTTAGTAAAAAGGGCGGTGTATTCTTCCAGAGAGTTAATATTATCAGGAATATTAACTATCATATTGGGTTCAACAAAAAATTCATCGAATTTTTCTTCAGCTAATAATTTTTTTGGTTGCAATGGTTTATCAAAATCCTTAATTAAAATAGCCGAAATTGTTCCTCCCAGTTTTTCTTCTTTAGATATAACGCCAATGATGTTTAAAAGCAAGGCATTCGCCTCTTGAGTTTTTATTTTCTTATCAAAAAGGAAACCGTAAGCACCACTCACCAAATTATTTCCACAGGTAAACAAACGCATTAAAGTTTCGTGCTTGTTTACCTCGAGGTATTTTTCGAATAAATTAAGTCGTTTAGATTGTAGAACCTCTTCTGAATTAGTCAATAAATCGCCAAAAACCTCTGCTTTAAAATCAATCACCTGAAAATAAATAATCCCGCAAGCCTTGCCTTTGTAATAAACAATAACATACCTGCACATTAATCGCGCATATTCTCCTTGCTCGACAATTTTTAGATAGTCCTTTTCCAAAAAAATTGTTTCTTTTTTGGTTATAGCTTCCCAATCCTTTACTGCTATGGATTCTGCTCTGTCAAATAAAGTGAATGAAAAGTCTTTATTTATTTCCCGATATGGTAAAAATCTCTTTTTTGAGGAAACCGGCTTGCAAAAGCTAAACATAATTTTGAGTAAAGTTATTAATTAATACGTGTTGGAATGCAGAAGTGTATTAAAAAATGCTAAACAAAATGTATCTCTTGATACTATTTAAAATAGTTATATTTAATGTGCCTTATGAACTTTGATTTCAAACATAGTCCCCCTATAGACCAGGTTGGTATTGAAGAACGTGTGACACGTTTCAATTCCCGCAGTATTAAAAAAGAAACGAAAATTATGGGTTTAAAGCTGGCCCTTAATATGATTGATCTGACTACACTTGAAGGAAAAGACACGGATGGTAAAGTGAAGCAACTATGCCATAAAGCCCTGCATGTGAGCGATATTCCTGGCTTGCCAACCGTTGCCGCGATCTGTGTTTACCCCAATCACGTAACAACGGCCAAAAAAACACTAAAGGGAAGCCTCGTAAAAGTAGCTTCCGTTGCAACGGCTTTTCCCAGTGGTAATTCCACCTTACGGGTAAAATTAGAAGATACTCTTTTTGCTGTAGAAAGCGGTGCTGACGAGGTAGACATGGTTATTAGTCGTGGTGAATTTCTAAAAGGAAATTATTCTTTTGTGTTTGATGAAATTGCTACTATAAAATCTGCTTGTGGAAACGCGCGACTAAAAGTGATTCTGGAAACCGGTGAGTTATCTACTCTGGATAATGTTAGAAAGGCAAGCGACATTGCCATCGCGGCAGGCGCTGATTTTATAAAAACCTCCACTGGAAAAATTCAACCCGCTGCTACCATGCCTGTTACCCTGGTGATGTTGGAAGCCATTAAAGATCATTTTATAAAAACCAATCGCATGGTTGGTATGAAACCTGCTGGCGGCATTTCAACCGCAAAAAGTGCTTTACAATATTTAGTCATGTTGAATGAAACACTTGGATCTAATTGGATGACTAATGAATGGTTCCGTTTTGGAGCGAGTAGTTTGGCAAACGATTTAGTGTTACAACTCGGCAAAGAACAAAAAGGAGTATATTATGGTAAAGACTATATTAGTATTGATTAATACATTAAGAATTAGGAATCGGAAAGAAATTAATTAATGAAAACAAAAGACACAGTAACCGCCTTCGATTGGAAGTATTCTCCTGCGCCGGAAGCTAACGATCATATAAAATTGAAAACACGTTATGAGCTTTTTATTAACGGGAAATTTGTAAAACCTAATGGCAAAAAATATTTTGATACTTACAGTCCTTCGACTGAACAAAAGTTAGCTGAAATTGCCGAGGCCAACGAAAAAGATGTGAACACTGCGGTAGCATCTGCGCGTCAGGCTTATGAAAAAATTTGGAAAAAAATGCCCGCAAGAGAAAGAGGTAAATACATTTTCAGGATTGCTCGTATGATTCAGGAACGCTCGCGGGAATTGGCTGTTATTGAAAGCATGGATGGCGGCAAACCCATTCGCGAGAGTCGTGATTTTGATGTTCCCGCCGCTGCTAATCATTTCTTTTATTACGCCGGTTGGGCCGATAAACTGGATTATGCTTTTCCCAACAAAAAACCAAAGTCTTTAGGTGTAGCCGCTCAAATTATTCCTTGGAATTTTCCATTATTGATGGCCGCCTGGAAAATTGCGCCAGCTTTGGCAACAGGAAATACCGTAGTTTTAAAACCGGCGGAAAGCACATCTTTAACTGCATTAAAGTTAGCTGAAATAATACACGATTGTGACTTACCACCTGGTGTTGTGAATATTATCACTGGATTTGGTAAAACCGGAGCTGCTATGGTGAATCATCCTGATGTAAATAAAATTGCTTTTACGGGCAGTACGGAAGTTGGCAAGAATATACAAAAATCCGTTGCAGGTACCGGTAAAAAACTAACACTTGAGCTTGGTGGAAAGGCGGCGAATATAGTATTTGACGACGCTCCCATTAATCAGGCAGTGGAGGGTATCGTGAATAGCATTTTCTTTAATCAGGGGCATGTTTGCTGCGCTGGCTCCAGATTATTTATACAGGAGAATGTTGCTGACGAAGTTATCTCTAAGTTAAAAGCCAGAATGGAGACTCTGATTGTTGGCGACCCGTTGAATAAGAATACTGACATTGGAGCCATAAACAGTAGAGCGCAATTGGAAAAAATAAATGATTATATAAAAATAGGCGTTGAGGAAGGACTTGAAATTTATCAATCCAATTGCGTTATACCTAAGCAAGGTTATTTTTACAGACCAACATTGTTTATTGGAGCTGCTCAAAGCAACAGAGTTGTTCAGGAAGAAATTTTTGGACCAGTATTAACCATTCAAACTTTTAGAACGATTGAAGAAGTTATTGAGAAAGCGAACAATATTCCTTACGGACTAAGCGCCGGTGTTTGGACAGATAAGGGCTCCAAGATATTTAACCTGACAAGTAAATTAAGAGCCGGTGTTGTTTGGGCCAATACATACAATAAATTTGACCCCACTTCACCCTTCGGTGGTTACAAAGAAAGTGGTTTCGGCAGAGAAGGCGGACTGCATGGATTAATGGCTTATTTACAATTTTGAAATCGATTGGTTTCATAGACTTATTCAAAATTAAATGGTTACTCGTTGTTACTTTTATATCTGTCACTTGGGTAAATTTTAACCAGGAAAAATGGAAGAATAAAGATGTCATTCAACACGACATTATAAATTATTATTCCTACTTACCCGCTTTGTTTTATGAACGGGACCTTTCTCTTTCCTTTCTTAATGATACGCTTAATAAACAGGCAGAGGGCGCGCACTATTGGCCAAATAAAACTCCTGAAGGTAATCATGTCATTAAAATGAGTATGGGAATGGCTGTTACTTATTTTCCTTTCTTTTGTTTAGCTCATATTTACGCCAAAATTTTTGATTATGACATTGATGGATTTTCTCAACCCTATCATTTTGCGGTATTATTTTCTACCCTATTTTATTTTCTAATAGGATTGCTTTATGCGTGGAAAATTCTACGTTTACACTTTTCCGAATCCCTTAGTTTCCTTACTCTTTTTTTTATCTGTTTTGGAACCA
>CALMND010000407.1 GCA_937868565.1 uncultured Bacteroidota bacterium
CGTTATTTTGAACTTTTACATTATTTCCAAGAATTACTTCTGGCGAAACAACTATATTTTGGCCGAGGTTGCAGTTTTTCCCAAGTTTGCAATTGGCCATTACGTGAGAAAAGTGCCAGATTTTTGTCCCTTCTCCGATTTCACATCCTTCATCAATGAAGGAACTAGAGTGGGCAAAATAACTTTTGTTGTTCATAATTTGCAAGGACTACAAAATTAATAAAATAGGGCTCATTTAAAAATATTATTTAGCTATAATTTGGTAATGGAAAATAAGCCACGGTACAATAATTTGATATATTTGTGTTTCATAAAAACAAATGAACTTAAATTATAAAAAATATCTGCCGTATGCATTGACTATAGTGGTTTTTGCTATCCTTACCTTGATTTATTTTAAGCCCCTTTTAAGCGGCAAGGAACTCAGGCAACATGACATTGCTATGTACAAAGGAATGAGCAAAGAAATTGCGGACTACAGAGCAAAAAATGATTCAGAGCCGCTCTGGACTAATTCGATGTTTAGCGGAATGCCTGCATATCAAATTTCAACATTGTATTCGGGTAATTGGCTAGGTTCTATTGACAGGTTGTTTAAGCTTTATCTCCCTCACCCAGGGGCCTATTTGTTCCTTTATTTTCTTGGCTTTTTTATTTTATTGCTTTGTTTGGAAATCAACGTGTGGCTGGCTTTGACTGGGGGAATAGCTTACGGATTGAGCACTTATTTTTTAAGTATTATTCAGGCAGGTCATAACTCTAAAGCCAATGCTCTTGGATACTTACCAGCACTTTTGGGAGGCGTTATTCTTTTGTTTAGGGAGCGTCACTGGCTTGGTCTCGCAGTTACTTCTTTGTTTACAGCATTGGAACTCAATGCTAATCACGTACAAATTGCCTATTATGGTTACATGACTATTGGTTTTATTTTGTTTGGCTATTTTGTGACGGCTATTAAACAAAAAGCTTTGCCTTCATTCTTGAAGAGTTTTGTTTTCTTTGTTTGTGCCTGCATAATTGGCACGCTTCCTAATGCCGGAAATTTGTTAACCACTAACGAATATGGTAAATTGAGTAATAGAGGGAAAGCTGAATTAACGATTAATCCAGATATGACGAGTAACAGAAATGTTCTTTCGGGTGGGCTAGATAAGGACTATGCAACCAACTGGAGCTACGGTATTAGTGAGAGTTTTTCTTTTTTAATTCCGGATTTTAAAGGTGGTGGAAATAACGCAATAGGAAGAGTTGACCCGAGTGCGTTAAAAAAAGTGGATCCCGATTTTCGGGAAATGGTTTCCGGGAGTGATGTGTATTTTGGTGATCAACCTTCTCTTTCTGCGCCTGACTATGCCGGGGCAATAGTTGTTTTGCTTGCTGTTGTGGGTATGTTTATTATTAGAAATCCAATTAAATGGCCAATCTTTTTTGTGACTGTTTTAACTATTGCCTTAAGTTGGGGCCACAATTTCATGAGCCTTACTTCCTTTTTTATGGATTTTGTGCCGGGATATAACAAATTCAGGGCCGTCACGATGATAATGATCGTTCCGGAGTTGACTATCCCCTTGCTTGCATTTATGGCACTAAATGACATGATGAGTTTTAAAAATTGGGAAAAAATAATTCAGGTTAAGATATTAAATCGTGAATTGACGTTAAAAAAATTGCTAACAATTATTACGTCCCTTATCGGAGGGTTCTGTGCAGTTTGTTATGTGATGCCTGATTTGGTTAATACGTTTCATTCTCGTTATGAAGAGCAGGAGATGTTGCAGCAATATGTTAAAGCTGGTTATCCTCAGGAGGAAGCGAAAAAAGCTATCACGCAATTAATGCCGCAAATAGAAATTGCGAGAAAAGCTGTTTTTAGATCTGACGCCATACGTTCGTTGATTTTTATTCTGTTGGGTTTTGGAGCATTGTACTTGTATTTCACTAATAAAATTAAAAGAGAGCTGCTTTTTGGTTCTTTGGGCTTATTTATAGTTATTGATTTGTGGACAGTGGATCAGAGGCATTTAAATGATAAATCCTTTGTTTCAAAGGCCGATAACCAACAATATATAGCCGGTAAATCCGCTGCCGACGAAGAGATTTTGAAAGACACTGACCTTGATTACAGAGTTTTAAATCTTACTGTTGGACCTTTTGATGACGCGTCTACTTCCTATCATCACAAATCTATCGGTGGATATCACGGCGCAAAATTGCGTCGCTATGTGGATTTGATTGATTTTCATCTTCGTCCGGAAATCAACGAATTCTACGCTGGTGTGAATAAAGCTGCTCAAAACGATAGTGCTCTAAGATCTTTATTTTCTGAACTTCAGGTAATTAATATGCTGAATACAAAATATCTTATAATTCCAGTTGGTGAGGAAGGCAAATCAGCCATACCGCTTAAGAATCCTGAAATTAATGGAAACGCATGGTTTATTAAAACACTTAAGTTCGTTCAAAGCCCAGATAGCGAGATAATAGGTATGTATAGAATAAATACCAAAACAGAAGCTATTGTAAATCAAAAATTTAATTCAGAAAATAAACTTGAGGGATCTTATAACGGGGAAGGTAGCATAAAACTAACTTCTTACGAGCCAAATAATTTAGTTTATCGCACAGAAGCGAAATCATCGCAGTTTGCTGTATTTTCTGAGATATATTATGAACAAGGATGGAATGCGTATATTGATGGACAGATAAAACCTCATATTCAAGTAAATTATGTTTTAAGAGGAATGGAAGTACCCGAGGGAAATCACACGATTGAATTCAAATTTGAACCTAAAATATACAAAACTGGAAATTCCATTGCGTTGATTGGCTCTGTTCTTCTTATACTTACTGTTGGTGCAGGATTATACATGCATGGTCGTAAAGAAACAGTATCGTGATTAACTTATCGTTAAAAATGAAGAAGGTGGGATTTGTTGAGATCCATTTGAGCAATAAAATCGTTTAATAAGCGTTAACTATCAGTGTTGAAAAAGCTACCGATTTTAATATTCGTTTTTTTGATTTTCAGGGCTGAAGCTCAGATTGGTGGAAATAAAACCTATCGTTTTCTTGATATACCTATGACTGCAAGAGCCGCAGCGCTTGGTGGCAATAATATGAGTATTTGGGATAATGATATTAACCTCATCTATAGTAATCCGGCGCTTCTTAGCCCAAGAATGGTAAAGCAGGCAGCTTTTAATTATTGTAACTATGTGGGTGACCTTAATTTTTTTAGTGTAGCTTATGCACAGGATTTTAAAAAAAAGGGCACGGCCGCGATGAGCCTCCAAACCTTCAATTATGGAAATTTTGTAGGCTATGATGCCCTTGGAAATAAAACTGGTAATTTTAAAGCCAATGATTTTTCGCTAAATGTAAATTACGCCAAATCTTTGGCAGATTCTATGTTCAATGTGGGACTTTGTCTAAAGACAATCGTGTCACAGTATGAAATATATAAGTCCTTTGGAAATGCTATAGATTTTGGAATAACTTTTCATAATAAGAATAATTTGGTTATTAGTTTGGTGGCAAAAAACGTGGGCTTTATTTGGAAGAGTTACTCCAATCTTCAGAGTGAAAGGGAGAAGTTACCACAAACGGTGCAATTTGGAATTAGTAAAAAAGTTGAAAAAGCTCCTTTTAAATTATTTTTTGTATATGATCAACTCTTAAAATGGAATTTAAAGTACATTAGTCCGATTGATACTGCGGGAAAACAAGGAACTTTAAATTCGGGAGAAATTGGTAAGGACTCGACCAATTGGCAAAGATTTAAGGTTAAAACCGGAGGCAATTTAGACAATTTTATGCGTCATTTTACCTTCGGAACTGAGGTAGTGCTTACCAAAAATTTTCATTTGCGATTAGCATATAATTATCGCAGACAGCGTGAAATGACCTTGCCTGAGAGACGGGGCGCAAACGGTTTGAGTTTTGGCTTTGGCTTAACTATTAGACGATTGGCTTTTTCATATTCCTTTACGAAGATGGCTTTTCCAGGTAATTCAAACATTATTGGCCTAACTTTTAAGTGGTAATTGCCATATATGAGTTAAAATCGTCCAATTACTAATTGGGCGCGGTTTTTCTTAAATTTTTGCGGTAAATTTATGCAAGAGTATCATGCACCGTTTAAGACATATCTTTTTTTGTCTAATTTTCCTATATGTGTTTCAAGAGTATAAAGCGCAATGTAACCTGACGGCCAATATACTTACTGCATTTAACTGTACAAATTCTACCGGTATGGCTTCAATTACTCCGATTGGTGGCACGCCTCCCTATACGGTTACTTCCAGCCCTCCGGGAATAAACTCTCTCACTGTCGCAAATCTGGGCATAACCGTTTACAACGTTACTATTACTGATGCTAATAATTGTAGTTACTTTCCTCAAATTATTTATAATAATAGAAACTCTCCGGCGAGTATTGTTTTTACAAGCACGAACAACATTGGTCAGTATATGGTGAGCTGCAAGGGTGATAGCGATGGGAGTGCTCTTGCTCTTTTTAACGGGGGCGTTAACCCTTTAACTTATACATGGTCTAACGGATCCAATAGTCCGTTCATAACTAATCTTTCTCCCGGAATCTATTCCGTCACCATTCTTGACCATGATGGATGCATTGCAACAAATTCGGTAGAGATCAAAGAACCACAGGAATTGAGCAGCGCTTTAACCAACACAAGCATTCTTTGCTATGGCGGCACCTTAACCTCGGTGATCACCTCTACAGGAGGCACAAAGCCCTATACTTCTTACACAGTTAATACACTCGCCATTGCAAGTAATACCGTTTTCAACCTGAGTGCAGGAATTCAGACAATAACCGTTAGGGACGGTAAGGGCTGTATAAAAACGAGTACTATTTTAATTCCCGTTAGTTTAGCAAGTTCTGTTTCAATTATTCTCGACAATTCAAAAACGGGAATATGCCCGGGTTCTACAACAGCTATAAGTCCCACGGTGACCGGTGGTGATGGAGTTTATACATATAACTGGCAACCAAATAATTTGAAAACGTCTTCTATTGTGGTCGAAAATGTGACTCAACCTTTTTATACGCTGACTGTTAGGGATGGCTGTGGTATTGTTCCCGCAGTTAAAATTGTTACGATTAACTTATTTCCTGAAACAAGGCCCTTTTTTAGAGTGACAAAGCCTGCCGGTTGTGAACCCTTTTGCACTGGCTTTGTTAACACAACGCCAAAATCAACAGCTGTGGTTTGGAATTTTGGCGACGGTTTAAAAGAACAAAAAGGAGACAGTACTTATCATTGTTACATCAAATCCGGTTCATATCATCTTAAGATAAGCTTAAATGATTCGAACTCATGTTTTGCATATTATACCTATAATGATGTCATAAAAGTGAGCATAAGTCCTCAGGCAAATTTTTCAACGGAGCCTTCGTTGATTACACTCAACAATAGCGATAATGTATTTTTGAAAAATACTACTGTTAATGCTAAAGAATATGAATGGCAAATAAATGGTAAGTCATACAGTTTTAATAAAAATGTCAACTATGCATTTACGGATACCGGCTGCTATGTTTTTAAATTAATAGCGAGAAACGGAAATGGTTGCCAAACGTCTGCCGAAAAAAATATTTGTGTGTATGAAGGGTTTAATTTTTATATGCCGGGTTCCTTTTCGCCCAACGGTGATGGTTTAAACGATGTGTTGGCCCCAAAGGGAACGGGTTGGTTGTTTACGAATTACAGCTTCGAGGTTTATAATCGCTGGGGTAAAAAGATTTTTGAAGCGCAGGATGTTTTTAAGGGCTGGGATGGGGGAGTGTTAGAAAACTTTGGTTCTTCAGAAACTACCCGTTCTAACGGTAATGATATTTACAACTGGCGAGTGCTTGTTACTGACAATCAAGAAAAAACACACGTTTATAGAGGTTTGGTCGTATTGACGAAATAATTTGAAAGACGTTTACTTGTTTGATAATAAGTTCAG
>CALMND010000408.1 GCA_937868565.1 uncultured Bacteroidota bacterium
TGGCGCTATTAAAAGTGGCATCAAGAGTCAATTTACCAGCATGGGTGGCAATACATTTACTATAAGAAATTCAGACATTAATATACAAGTGGGTCGCAGGGGAAAAAAAGCTAAAAGTGCCGAACCAATTACCTACAAACAAGCCATCTGGTTTAAAAATAATTTTAATTATCCGGTCATTACATCTGTTTCAACATTGGCAAGCCAAAGCGCTCGATTGAGATATGAAAACAAAAAAACAAACCCAAATATTCAAGTATTCGGGAGCGACGAGAACTACCTGATCACGGCAGGTTATGATTTGGAGAAGGGAAGAAACTTTACCGCATCAGAAATATTTAGCAGTACTCATAACACCATTATTGGAAAAGAAGTTGAACATACTTTATTCGGTAAAAGCAATGCTATTGATAAATATATTAAGATTGGAGCAAGCCGCTACAAAATAATCGGTGTTTTAAAATCAAAAGGCAATGGAGCCGGATTTGGGGGCGATAAAATTTGTATTGTACCATTGACAAATGCCAGACAATATTTTGGAAGAAAGAACATGAGTTTCACCATTAACGTTTTAACTTATAATAGTTTTTTTTTAGATATTCTATTGAATGAAGCAAAGGGAGTTTTTAGGAAAATTCGTAAAATTCCAGCCAGCGGAACAGAAAATTTTGACATTATTAAATCCGACAATCTGGCCAACCTCCTCATTGAAAACTTACAAAAAGTAACTGCGGGAGCCACTATAATTGGCTTAATTACGCTTTTAGGGGCGGCCATCGGCTTAATGAACATAATGCTGGTAAGTGTTACCGAACGCACCCGGGAAATAGGCATCAGAAAGGCAATGGGAGCTACTCAATCTATCATTAAAAAACAGTTTCTTATTGAAAGTGTAGTTATCTGTGTTATGGGAGGGCTAATTGGTATTTTATTTGGAATTGTGATAGGCAATTTAATTAGTTTTGCCTTGAACACGGGTTTTTTTATACCCTGGTTTTGGATTATCAGCGGGGTAATTATCTGTGTCGCAGTTGGCTTAATAAGCGGCTATATTCCGGCAAAACGAGCGTCACAATTGGATCCAATCGACAGCCTGAGATTTGAATAGTGTCAAAATTTCGCTTAATTTCTCTAGTTAAACGTTTTTTTTTAACTTGCGGTATTAAACTAAGTTGAAAATCTCTGGTCTCATAATTCAACCTGTTTACAACTAAAATACACCTATGAAACTATTGATAGCTTCGCTCTTGTCGCTTGTTTTATTCCAAACCAATATTCAGGTTCTTCATTGGAATCCAAAACGAAAACATGTTTGGTCCGATTTCAGAGGTTCGGTGGCTTCAGGCTCTTATAGGTCGGCATACTCGTCCGTTGGGTTCGCCATCAACGCAGATTTGATAAGCGATACTCTGTATTTTAAATGCATAACCTGCTTTAACTGTACTGCATCATGGTACAAAAAGAGCGAAGCAACTCCCGACCTCTTAAACCATGAAAATTTGCACTTTGACATCAGTGAGGCATACGCACGAAGTTTAAAAAAAATGGTTAAAGAAACGCCATTAACAAAGAGTGACTACAAAGAAAAAATTGATAAAATGATTCAATTTATGAAGAGTGAAACTGCATCTTATCAAAAACTTTATGATAGAGAAACCGATTACTCCTTGAATCAACAGCAACAGCAAAAGTGGAATCATCGCATTTTCACAGAATTGTTATCGTTAAAAAATTATTCGGACACGGTAGTAAAAATTATAATTAAAAAATAAAATCATTTAATACGACTCAAATGATTTTTTTAAATTATTCTATGCTTATGACTGTAAGCCCAACAAAGTGCAGCGTCTCAAAAGTGTTTTTATTTTGCAGTCATATATTCACGCCCCTTTTTGCAGGTGCTATGGAGAATAGGCACTTTACGAGATACCATAAAATTTTAATTAAGTCCGTCTACAAAGCATCCCAAGCATTATACACTCGCAATAAAAGTACAGTCCTATTTTGCACGGGTAGCCCACAGGTCTTCAATTTGTTGGGACAGATCCATTATTTCGTTCCGAAAATTTTACCAATTGCTTTTTGGTTGCCAATTACCCAAGAGAATTGGCACGAATTGACCCGGCTGAAAATGGTTAATATACTTCCCTATGCTTCAAAAGGGTTAGTACAGCTTAAAAAAAGTAGCGAAATTCCGTTCAAAAAAAATTAAAACAAGTACATGAAAAAAGAATCTACCTTTCTCGTCAGCTTTTTGTTGCTGGGCCTAATGATTAAGGCTCAAACACTTTTTACAAAAATTAACGAAACTGAATCGGGTGTTTTTTTTAATAATTTAATTGGTGAAACAAAGGAAACAAACGTTTTGTCTTATGCATATTTATATAACGGTGGCGGTACTGCCATTGGAGACATAAATAACGACGGTCTGCCAGATATTTATTTCGTTGGAACTATGATCCCGGGTAAATTGTATTTAAATCAGGGCAACTTTAAATTTAAAGACATAACCGAGAGTGCTAATGTGGGCGGTGGCGATGGATTCAGAACAGGAGTTACTTTTGTGGACGTCAATTCTGATGGCCTTCTGGATATTTATATTTGTAAATCCGGATTGGCGGATCAAAAAAGGCGTAAAAATGTTCTTTACGTTAACAATGGAAATTTAACTTTCACAGAAAGGGCTGCTGAGTATGGTATTGACGACGAAAGTTATAGCATGCAGTCATATTTTTACGACATGGATTTGGATGGTGATTTAGATCTCTTGATACTAAACCACCCGTATGAAATGAGATACACCAACAAGGTTCAGTTAACGTACGATAAAAAAGGTAAACTAGTCGCACAACAAGATACCGCAAGGCTTCATGTGAGTTATAGATACTACCAAAACGAAAAAGGTCACTTTTATGACAAAACAATAGCGGCAGGCCTAGGAACTCATGCTTATGGCTTAAGTGCAATCATTGACGATTTTAACAGCGATGGTTATCCGGATATATATGCCTGCAACGATTTTAGTAATCCCGATCGCTTATTCATCAACAATAAAGACGGAACCTTTACTGATAAACTTACTGAGTATTTCAAACATACCTGCTTTTCATCCATGGGTTCGGATTGCGCCGACATTAACAACGATGGTTACAGAGACTTAATGGTAGTAGACATGCTACCGGAATCGTTTCAACGGCAAAAACAATTAAAAGGCATAGGCAACTACGACAACCATAATAAAAGAGTTGAGTTTGGGCTTGGGTATCAATATGAAAAAAATGTGCTGCAGCTAAATAACGGAAACGGAAGTTATTCAGATATCAGTTATTTGGCTGGAGTTGCCTTTACTGAATGGAGTTGGGCTCCCCTATTGGCCGACTTTGATAATGATGGACAAAAAGACATCTACGTCTCAAATGGTTATTTGAGAGATGTTACCGATAGAGATTTTATGAGCTATGATGGAGATTCTATCCAAAAAGAACTTTTTAAAGCAAAAGACCCTGGCGAGGTGATGAAAATTTTAGGCCAAATTCCATCAACCAAAACCCTAAACTATTTTTTTAAAAATAATGGAAATCTAACATTTAAAAACCTGGGCAAACAATCTGGAGTAGATTTTCCATCTTTCAGCAATGGTGCTTCTTATGGCGATCTGGACATGGATGGTGATTTAGACATAATCGTTAATAATATGTTTGACCCAGCATTCATTTTTAAAAATAATTCCAGCGACAGTAAAAACACCAATTATATCCGTTTTGTGTTAAAAGGCAATAGCGCTAATACCCAAGGTGTCGGAGCAGTTATTGACGTAGAAACCCCGGATGGCAAAAAACAAAACCAACATTTTATGCCAACCAAAGGCTTTTTGTCAAGCCACGAATTTGCCGTGCATTTTGGACTAGGTGCAAGTGAAAAGGTAAATGTAAAAATAACCTGGCCTACAGGCAAAACACAACTTTTAACTAACCTCACTGTCAATACCGTTTATACCCTTAGTATAGATAACGCAAGCACCCCTGCTAAACCGGAAGAATTAGCACCATTACCCTTTACAGATATTACAAATCAAACCGGAATTAATTATACTCCTAATGAGAATACATACATTGACTTTAAACTCGAACCTTTGTTACCGCATCAGTTTTCTCAAATGGGCCCTTGTATTTCGGTAGCCGATATTAATAAAGATGGCCTGGAAGACTTTTTTATTGGTGGCTGCAAAGACAATGAGGGCATTTTCTACAGACAGGACTTAACGGGAAAGTTTTCGGTTCAAAAATCTGCCGCTTTAACCGAAGATAAAAAATATGAAGATACTGGTGCTGAGTTTTTTGATGCGGACAATGACGGCGATCAGGACCTATTGGTAGTAAGTGGGGGTAACGAATTTCCAGAGAACGAAACTATGTACCCAGTGAGGCTTTATATGAATGATGGAAATGATTTCAATGAGCCAACTACTTTGGTATCTGG
>CALMND010000409.1 GCA_937868565.1 uncultured Bacteroidota bacterium
TAAACTCTCCGTTACTTGGATTAGGATATATATTAACACCGTTTGAATTGTTACTGATAGATTCGTCAATGCCGGTGCATTGATTAACTTTAACTTGAAGAGTTGCGGTATTCACGCAACCGTTAGCATCTGTTCCGGTAACTGTGTAATTAGTAGTAATGGAAGGCGTTACCTTAGCTGATATACTAGAGGTGTTATTACTCCAACTATATGTGGAAGCACCACTGGCAGTTAATGTTGAAGCTTCGTTTTTACAAATAACGGTTCTGGATGCGACGGCCGTCACCGTGGGTTTGGGATTAACCGTTAGTTGCACCGAATTAACAGTAATACAGTTTAAACCAGGGGTGCTGGAGGTAGCAGTGACAATATAAAAAGTATTGCTTGTGGGACTTACTACAATAGACGAACCTTGTTGATTGGTGTTCCATTGATAGCTTGTTGCACCACCTGCCGTTAATGTAGAACTGGAACCGCTACAAATAACCGAGGGCGAACTCGCAACACTCACGTTGGTTTGAAAGACATTAACTCCGATGGTGTTAGTGGCAATGCAGGTATTGCTGACACCTGTTCCGCTTACCGTATACACTATTGAACTTAAAGGATTATCATTAAGGTTAGGTCCATTAATGTTGTTAGGCAGCCAGGTGTATGTGTTAGCGCCATTGGCGGTTAAGTTAACTGAACCGCCCGAACACACCAACTGGCTGCTGGCTAATATGCTGATAGTTGGGCTTGCGTTAGTGAGTACAACTTGCGAAATACCCGAAACACAACCCACAGAATTGGTTGCTGCCACGGAATACAGAGTAGGCCCGTTTGGAACAACGGTTACCGAAGTGCCGGATAAATTTCCGGGAGTCCATGTATAGTTGTTACCGCCACTGGCCGACAGAAAAACCGGGTAACCTTCGCATACCAATGAAGAACTGGCTACTATGGCCAACGTGGGAATAGGTTTAACCAATAGAGACAGTGTGGCTGTGCCGGAACAGGTTCCATCGCTTGTGGAAACTGTATAAATTGTGGTTACCTGTGGGTTGACAGCAATACTAGGACCCGTGAGGGCCAAGGGCTGCCAGGTATAGGAAGTGCCCGGAGATACCGCGTTAAGCACAGCGGGACTACCAGCGCAAATAGAAGTAGGTGTGCTAATTACATTCAAAGGCAGTGGAGCTACCGTAACGGTGGTAACGGCTGTGGTACTGCCGCAAGCATTTGCGCCGGTTACAACATAATTTGCTGTGAGGGTAGGGGTAAAGCCCACCCCGTTGCTAATGCCGCCCGTCCAGGTATAGCTGGCCGCTCCGTTTGCTGTTAAAGTAACCGTTTTACCCAAACACACTGAGCTTGTACTACTGATGATAGACAAAACAGGTAGACCCGGAAAAACACTTACTGTAATAATACTATTAGCAACGCAGCCCACCGAATTTGTGCCCGAAACTGTATAATTAGTCGTTACAGCGGGTGAAGCCGTAATACTGGGCGAATTGCTACCGGTACTCCAGGTGTAGCTTGTATTTCCGGTAGCAGTTAAAGTAGTAGTTTGTCCCAAACAAAGAGAATTGCTTCCCAGTACATTAATTGCAGCTGGGCTCACCAGCGTTGTTTGAGAGGAAATACAACTTGGTAAAGGTGTGAAGCGATACATATCATTGGTGGCTACCCAGCTACCTGCGGCATTTCTTCCGGCAACAGCAAAGCCTATGCTGGCCCCACTGTTTTGAATACCTTCAGTGGTAATGGCATTATTTGCAGAAATCGGTTTTGAGGTAGTATGTATTTCAATTAAATTACTGGTTTCGTATAAAACAATTTGACTAGTAATGGGGAATCCATAATTTGCGCCATTGTAATGCTGAATATTGTTATAAGCAACTACCAATTTCCTGTTAGGAGCTGCTCCTAAAGTGGTATAGGTGATGGAGCCTCCAGCAGGGGGATACAAATCCGTCCAGGCTGTAGCAATTAAATTATCCGGCGTCGTAAAGGAAGGTAAAAAATCTCCAGAACAACAGCCATTTGGCATGCCGGCAGAAAAACCTATAAACCCATTAGAACTGATGTAAAAATCAGTATAATTAGTACAGAAGAAATTAAAGGTAAAACCAATGGGTAAATTCCCACTTACCGCGTCATCCCCTAAGGTTACAGAAGTTCCTGCAACCGGATAGGGAGAAAAAGTTCCGGCGCTAACGGAATAATTGGAAGCGCAAATCGCGTAACTGATGGTATGCGTACCCGGACCTGCAAGACTTGGGCTAAAGGCGGAACCTATCACTCCGTTCCCGATAAAACTACCCCCGGGAGCGGTGGAGGTTAAGGCCGCAGAAGGCGAGTTGGTACAGTAGTTGGCATTTAAGCCTGCGAAGTTACATTGTGACCATGCACTTATGGAAAGGCTGATGCTAATGAACAGGCAATACAATTTTTTTGTAGAGATAACATTCATAACCTGAAGATTAAGTTTTGTTTAATATTAAACAAATTTAGTAAAATTTATTTAGAATTTTTGGGGAAAATGAAGCTCCTGTTTTTTATCCTGTTTCTGTATTGCTCAAAATAAATTAGAAGAAAAAATTTATTATTATTGAATAACTCTCACTAATTTGGTTGGGCTTATTCGCATGTTAGCAGCAATGTTATGAAGACGACAATTTTACAAATATCATTCTTTTTTCTTTTTACAAATCTTCTTGGTCAAAAAGCAGACAACAAAGTCGATTTTGGTCCTTTTTTAAAAGACTTTAAAAAAAGCTATCTCTATTCGGACACTATTAAATTACCTTTTCTTGAAATTGGCAGAAACTACAAAGTTAAACTAAGCGACAACCCAATTTATTTTGACATTAAGAAAATTTCCCTAAGAAAACCAGACACAAAAAAGTATCCTCTTTCCTATACAGTTATTTATCGTGACAGACTTGTCTCACTCTTCGAGCCTGGCATATTTCGTTGCTATAAAATTCCCGACTTAAGCAGAGACTTAGAATTTGAAAATCTGCTTAATACAAAATCATTCAGCTACCATTGGATACTTGACGGCAAGCTTGTAGCTCTTTCAGATAAAAAATATTTTTATTTCACGAATGAAAACCTATGGAAAAGTTATTCAGAATTCATTCCAATTATTAATTCATCAAAAAATTCAGAGGATGGTGATAAGTTAAAACATTTTGAGGACAGCACTTACTTGGTATTTAGTAGCTGCTTCGGGGAATTTGGCGGTACAATTTACTTCTATAACAAAAAGCAAAAGAAAATTTATTTTGCAGAGGCAACCTGCGCAAGCACTGTTTATAAAGCTGACAATAAATACATGGTTCTTTCAGAATTGGGTCATGGCTCAGGAAGTTGTGACCTTAAAGCAATTGCGGACCCCAGTAAATTATCCGAAACTCAACTCGACAAGGTTGACGTTCCGTTTAATGGACAGGCTTTGGGTTACTCAGACAGAAGCAATCACGCAAAGGTTATTTTTGACTATTACAGTATTCAGACTCTTTCCTCATTCAATTCTAACGGCCATCAGCTTTATTTGCTCCTATGGGGTGGTTACAGCTACTATCATTTAGCAGAGTTAAATAACAATGTATTTGAAATCGTCAACCCCCTTTTTAACGAAGAGAACTGGATGCATTACCCCGTGACAACAGATTATAACGGTACTATTTTAATCAATTATGCTCACTACGGGACAGCGTTATATCGTGAAGTTGCTTATATTCTTATTCGAGACAAAGAAATCATAAAAATCAAATGGGACTGAAACACTGCTGCTAACAGCAACTCCTATGTAAAGCAGAAATAATTATGAACAACTTTTAAGGAGCAACAGTGAACT
>CALMND010000410.1 GCA_937868565.1 uncultured Bacteroidota bacterium
GATACGGTGCCCCAAATTTTTCAGATAATCATAAGAACCAATTTTATTATTTCCACCCGAAGCACAAATAATAGAATCCGCTTCCAAATGACCCTGACTGGTTTTAATGGAAAAGTGCCCCCCCTGATTTTTAATAGAAAAGACTTCACATTGCGTAATAATTTTTATCTCCAAACGCGAAGCTAATCCCATAAAACAATCTATAATAGTTTGACTATCATTACTCACAGGAAACATCCTCCCGTCCTCTTCTGTTTTTAAAATAACTCCTTGATTCTTGAACCACTCTATTGTTTCCTTCACGCTGAATTTGGAGAAAACCTGCAGTAGTTCTTTACTCCCCCTGGGATAATTTTTTATCAATTCAGTATTATCAAAACAACTGTGTGTTAGATTGCACCTGCCACCCCCCGAAACTTTTACTTTGGAAAGTAATTTTGTTGATTTTTCCAACAGCGTAATTGCAAACTCCGGCTGTTTCATAGAGAGATTTATCGCAGCAAAAAAACCTGCTGCGCCACCTCCAATAACTATTATTTTTTTTGCGATATATGAAAAAACAGATTCCTGAAATATTACACCATGCGTCAGTTTGAGCGAAGTTGAGAACTAAATGCCCTACAATAACTATTTCAATTTGTTACTTAATAATTAGCAAAGTTCGACCTTAAGACATTAACTATGTGTGAATTGGTATACAGTTACTAAATTTAAACTAATTCTTAAATATCTCTATCCAGCCCTTCATTAATGGAGAGCCATCACCCAAATCAACTACGTAAAAATAAGTACCGGATAAAAGTTTTTTAGCCTCGTCCGAAGTTGGCCAAACCTTCTTATCGTTATCATAACCTTTAATATTGGCTACCTCAGTGCCCCAACGACTATATAAAGTCACCTGATTTTTCGGATACAAGTCAATGTTCTCAATTCTCCAAGTATCGTTGCTGCCGTCACCATTTAAAGTAATACCTGTAAACGCCTTTACATCACAAGGGTCATGGTCGTCGTTCACAGTAATGTCTTTCACAACTAAAGTATCGGTTCTAACAAGGTTCGTTCCAACAGTGTAATTCACAATGATGCTTACATTATAGGTTCCTTTTTTCAAACCTTTTAGAGTATCACAATTATTCCCTGGACAAAGTCCCTGATCCCATAAGAAGTTTACCTTTTTATTTTGATAAGGAATGTTGTATTTCAAAATAATTACCCCGTCGTTTTTACCCTTACAGGAAACATCCGAAACCAAAGGATTAGATTTCGAAGCCTTATCACAAATTGTAACTGATTGAACATAAGTAGCAGTGTTCGTACAACTATTCACATCTGTGGCACTAATGGTATAGGTAGTTGTTACAGATGGAGAAATAACTATAACTGAACCTGTTTCGAGGGTAGTCCAGCTATATGTACTTGCCCCATTCACAGTTAAGGTAACCGTATTAGCTTCGCAACTGGTGTTGGTACTTGAGAGCACTGTAATGCTTGGAATTGGATTGACGATAAGTTCAATCGTTGAAGTACTTGTACAAGAATTAGTACCCGTACCTGTTACCGTATAAATACCAGTAGATGTTGGTGTGAAGATAGTATTGTTGCTTAGCCCGCTACTCCATGTGTAAGTTGCAGCTCCAGTCGCAGTTAAATTGGCTGTGAAACCCACACACACAGCTGTATTAGACGCAATTATACTGATTGTTGGCTGCGCGTTAACGTTAACTGTGCTACTAGCAATAGTACTCACACATCCGGCTGTGCTTGTGCCTGTTACCGAATAAGATGTGGTTACAGAGGGCGACACGTTTGAACTTCCTCCCTCATAAGAATATGTGCTTGCACCGTTTGCCACAATAGTAAATGTTTCTCCGGGACAAATGGTACCGCTGGTAACCGTTATTGTTGGGTTAGTAAACACGGTAACGCTGCTTACGGCTGCGGAAGCACTGACGCAACCTGCGGTACTTGTACCGGTAACCGAATAACTGCTGGTAATGGTAGGGCTTACTACCACGGAACCACCTGTATAAGAATACGTATTGGCACCGTTCGGCACAATTGTAAAGGATTGTCCTTCGCATATGGTCCCGCTGCTCACAGTAATCGTTGGATTCACATGAACAGTTATATCGCTCACAGCGGCACTGGCACTAATACATCCCACGCTACTGGTTCCAGTAACAGAATAGGAACCGGTGAGCGTAGGTGTTACCACAAAGTTGCCACCGGTAATGGTATATGAAAGCGCACCTGAAGGATTGATGGTAAATGATTGCCCCTCACAGATGGTTCCACTGTTAACTGCAATTGTTGGCAGTGCGATGACCGTTACATTGCTAATGGCAGCACTGGAGCTAATACAACCCGAAGTGCTCGTGCCCGTTACTGAATAAGCAGTTGTAGTAACAGGACTCACACTGGCCGTTAATCCACTAAACGTATAGGTATTTGCACCTGAAGGAACAATTACAAAAGTATTACCCAAACAAATGCTACCACTGTTAACCGTAATGGTTGGTGAAGAATTGACTAAGACGTTACTTACTGCGGTGTTACCGCTAACACAACCCAAAGAACTTGTTCCTGTTACGGAATAAGAAGTATTGACTAAAGGCGTAACTGTAAAGTTATTACCAGTAACCGTGTAGGTATTGGCACCACTTGGCACCAACGCCAGCGTACTTCCTGAACAAATAGTGTAATTGCCTATACTAACTGTTGGCAAAGCGACAACACTCGCAGTAACAGCGAACGTAAATAGTGGGTTATTACAATCATTTGAAGTAATGTTGATAGTTGCGTTGCTTACGCCGACCGCACCAACACTGAAAGTTACAGGGAAGGTAGCAGAACCGGAGGCGGCGACTGAAGAAGGATAAGTGCTGACTGTAAAGTTAGGAGAACCCGAAACATTTATGTTATTCAAGTAAAGAGTTACGGTACCACTATTCACGACTGAATAAGTTCTGTTGACAGTTGGACTTCCAACACACAAATTACCAAAACTGGTATTATTTAGTGTGCTCGTTACTATACTTCCCGCAACAATAGGATTACCGTTACTTGATAAATTAACCGTCACATTTGGAGCTGAAGTAGTAGTGAAGCCTGAAGTCACCCCACCC
>CALMND010000411.1 GCA_937868565.1 uncultured Bacteroidota bacterium
GCCTTGACTTTTTTGTTACTTTTTGTGTCAAGACAAAAAGTATAGCGAAAAAAAACGAAAATAAATTTTCTGTCGTAAGATTGCATCTGCGTACTAAGAAACTTAGGACTGGGCTTCACAAAAGCCCTTTTAAAACATAATCGTTACGCTTTGCTAAACGAGGACGAGTCCGGGGGACTGTACGGGCGGTGGTTTAAATTGGCCTTAAAGAAATTCCGTATGATTTGTGTTTTTAATTTTTAAACAGAAAAGAAATTTCTTTGTTTTTGTCAGCCAAACCATTTAGCAACAGAAATTTCAGACGAGCCTACGTTGTTTGAGTCCCGACTATTTGAGTCGGGACGAGTTCGTAGGCGACAGAAAAAATTAAAAACTACAAATCAAGGAATTTGTTTGCAGCCTTGACTTTTTTGTTACTTTTTGTGTCAAGACAAAAAGTATAGCGAAAAAAAACGAAAATAAATTTTCTGTCGTAAGATTGCATCTGCGTACTAAGAAACTTAGGACTGGGCATTACAAAAGCCCTTTTAAATCATCTTCGTTACGCTTTGCTAAACGAGGACGACTCCGGCGACGAGTTCGGTGCTTAGGATAGAGTAGTAATTCTTTAACATGGATTCCTCGGGGCTGTATATAAACAAACTTTAGCATGAAGCAATGCCCTCGGAATGGACCGTACGGGGCTTAATTTATCTTAAATAGTTCCGCATTGCTTTCTAAACAAATTAAGCATAAATTCGTATAAACTAAAAAATAAAACCATGAAATATCTTTTAATCACTTTATCGCTTTTCTTGTTTTCTGCAATTGGATTTTCGCAAAACGCCTCTAAAATTCCGGAGCCCAGAGTTTTTACAAAAGCAAAATTAAATGAGATAAAATCCATTAATGAACTTGTTACTGATGATATGAAGAATAAAAACATTGTAAGCATTGATATGGTTGTTAAGAGCGAGGATAAGGTACTAAACGCCACTGGTGAAGTTGCAGAGCTAACCGAAGAAATGAGAAACTTATTAAAGAAAGCGGATGTTGGTTCTAAAATTTATTTTGACTTGAAATGGCTTGATGATAAATCCAAACCTAAAGGGTATAAAGTTGCGGCTTTTGCCATAAAGGTGGGGTGATGTGAAGTTTTAATTTCACTAACCTACTTACTCAAATACAAATTTCTTTCGCTGTAAACGTTTTGGAAGTATTCGTCGTGCAAGTCATCAATAAAATAAATGGCCTCACCGGTACTTTTCATTTCAGGGCCTAATTCCTTTTGTATTTCCGGGAATTTCTCATAGCTGAATACCGGAATTTTAATAGCATAACCTTTCTTTTTAGGGGCAAATTTAAAATCGCTGAGTTTGGCACCTAACATCACTTTGGTGGCATAATTCACATAAGGCTCGTCGTAGGCTTTCGCAATGAAAGGCACAGTTCTGGAGGCACGTGGATTAGCTTCGATGATATAAACAAGTCCGTTCTTTACTGCAAACTGTATATTTAATAAACCAACTGTGTTCAAAGCCAATGCAATTGTTCTTGTATGTTGTTCTATTTGTTTTATAACATCTGCCGAAAGGTCGAATGGAGGAAGAACGGCGTAACTGTCGCCACTATGTATACCCGCGGGCTCAATGTGTTCCATAATGCCGATGATGTATACATCTTTACCGTCGCAAATAGCATCAGCTTCGGCTTCAATGGCTCCCTGAAGAAAGTGATCAAGTAAAACTTTATTATCGGGTAAATCGTTTAATAATTTAACAACGTGCTGTTCCAGTTCCTGCTCATTGATTACGATTTTCATGCTTTGTCCGCCCAATACATAACTTGGTCTCACAAGTAAAGGGAATCCCAATTTTTTGGATAAAATCAAGGCTTCCTCGGCATCTTCTATCACGCCAAATTCGGGGTAGGGGATACCGTTTTCTTTTAATAGTGTTGAGAAACTGCCTCTATCTTCAGCTAAATCCAGTGATTTAAAATCGGTGCCAATAATTTTAATGCCGTATCTGTCCAGCTTTTCAGCTAGCTTTAGAGCCGTTTGCCCACCAAGTTGTACAATAACACCTTCGGGCTTTTCGTGAAGAATGATGTCGTAAATATGTTCCCAAAAAACCGGTTCAAAATATAATTTATCTGCTGTACTAAAATCTGTACTAACGGTTTCGGGGTTGCAGTTAATCATGATGGTTTCATAACCACATTCTTTTGCTGCTAAAACACCATGCACACAGCTGTAATCAAATTCAATGCCCTGACCAATCCGGTTGGGTCCGCTCCCCAGGATAACCACTTTTTTCCTGTCACTGCTTATACTCTCATTTTCGTCTTCAAAAGTTGAGTAGTAATAAGGCGTTTTGGCTTCAAACTCCGCGGCACAGGTATCTACCAATTTATAAACCCGTTTTATGCCCATTTCATTTCGCTTGGCATAAACTTCACTTTCTTTACAGCGCAACAAGTGAGCTATTTGTCTATCGGCATAACCTTTTTGCTTAGCTTCGTATAGAAGTTCTTTAGGTATTTCAATTAAACTATGTTTTTCAATTTCCCTTTCCATGGCAATCATTTCTTCAATTTGCTGAAGAAACCACATGTCAATGCGGGTTAATTTTTGAATGGTTTTTATGGAGATGCCCATTTTCATGGCATCGTAAATCATGAATAATCGATTCCAACTTGGTCTTTCTAAGGCACGCAGTAATTCGGCTTGATCTGTTATTTCTTTCCCATCTGCCCCTAAACCATTTCTTTTTATCTCTAAGCTTTGACAGGCTTTTTGTAATGCTTCTTGAAAACAACGGCCAATGGCCATTACCTCGCCTACCGATTTCATTTGAAAACCAAGTTCTCTGTTTGAACCTTTGAATTTATCCAAGTTCCAACGTGGAATTTTTACAATCACGTAATCCAATGTAGGTTCAAAATAAGCCGATGTTGATTTTGTAATTTGATTA
>CALMND010000412.1 GCA_937868565.1 uncultured Bacteroidota bacterium
TCATGCCTTCAGATAAATAGGCTCTAGCCTTTTTATTGTACGACATCTTCACGTCATTAAACACTAAACTCTTTTCTAATTCATCCGGAAATCTTCTGTAGTTACCATATAGGTTTAATTCCGATAAAACACGATCACCTCTTTCTTTGCCCAAAATTTCAATAATACCATGGTTAAACAAATCCCCCTCAAACGGAACTGGATTCAAGCTCCCCAAATAAACTTCAAAATCTTTAGCCATTTTTTTAAGGGAACCACTCTCAAAAAAGAAATCTGCCACCATCATCAAGTTAAATTTTGTACTATCACTCGACCCCCTGAATTCAGCGTTTCCAACGCATTTTATTTTAACTTGGCCTAAGTCGCTGCTTAAATTGTATGTTCCTTCGGTATTTACAATGCAATTTTCAGTGTTAAGACTAACGTAATTGCCGGGCAAGCTCATCTCCTCTAGCTTTTCCTTGTTAGATATTTCATATTGTTTGTTTTCTTTATCGTAGGTAAGTAGTCCGTCTGCTTCCATTACTTCTTTTGAATTTTTCGAACCCTGCAAAGAAACGAAAGCATCCAAAACAGCATTGGAATCTGCGTTGTAAAACAAACCCGAGCCCACTGAAAAACCTTTCATGTCTACAGCTTTCTTAGGAATAGGTATTTGAATATCTTTTGGATTAATCTCCCCAGTAAATTTTAAATACGATTTACCAATTCTCCCGCAATTGTGTTCAATCTTCGTACCACCATCAAAAGTTAAAAATTGTTGGGACGCTTGTAAAAACACCTTTCCGGCAAAACTGAAATAGTCATTAAATTTAAAATTTTCCTTCTCTGGTATTTCCCCTTCAGAAATAGTTTGTCCAGAAGTATCCGGCCGTATCGTTTGAAACTTTATTAAGTATGCTTTATCATTTTCATCCAAATATTGATACTCGCCGGAGGCCAGATAGCTTCGTCGTCCATAAATATTGGTGGTAGTATTGCGGATGGTATGAAACTTAGTAACCGTATTGGCTTGAATAGAAGAATTTCTTAGGGTATCCATTACCGCATTTTTAAAAATAGTCACGTTACCATCACTTGGAAACATTTGAGCGTCGGCCACATTAATAAAGGGTACATTTTTACAATTAATAATATACTTTCGCAAATTGTATTTTGCTCCAGGTGCAAAAAATCTTAGTGAGTCTTGTTTTGGATGCGTGCTAATAAACTCGGGCCCCTCCAAATCAAGACCGCTTTCAGCGGCCGCGGTGTCAATTTTCTTTTGCGTGTCGCCTAACTCAATATCCTCAGCATCCATATACCACTTAAACCGGTCCATGTAGGCGATATATTGATTTTTGTCAAACTTTACATAAGACCCCGAGCCGTTAGTGACAAACTCGCCAATACGTGCATCAAAATCTATTTTCGCGTTCACGTTAACTGTGCTAAATGTAAAACCCTCTTCGTTAAAAGCTTTTAGATGAAAATTTGCCGTGTCACTAAAAAATTTACGACTCTCAAACAGTATTTTGTTAGAAGATAAATCCGCCTTATCAAACTCAACCAAACCGTCTCCAATTAAGTCTTTAAATGTCAGGTCAAATCTCCCTCGAAACGTTATATTTTCTTTGTAAGCTCTAAAAGGTTTTTTCGTATCAAAAGCTTGCAATAAATCCTGATAGGGCATAAAATGTAACCGTACTGTATCACCATGGGCCTTAGGAAATTCGGGATTCTTACCCTCTTTAACATCAAAGGTATTAGCTATCCCATTGGCACTATCAGGAAACAAAATGAGATCTGAAACTGTTGAATGACTGGAACTGAAGTTTAAATCACCCCCTGCTCGCAAACCTTTATTACTTAATCGGATTTCCTTATCAAATATTGCCTTACCCCCATACATGGTGAACCCTCCAGGAGGTGTTTGTCTGATAAACCCCAACGAATAATCCTTTTGCAAAGTAAGGGTTTCTTTAAACTCGGGAAAAATTCCAGATGACGAAAAGTTGCCGTCAAAACGCAAGGCTTCGTTTCTAAAATTGTCTAGACTGTCTATGCTGAATGGATCGAGTTTGAAAAAGAACTTCTCACGGTTGTAAACCCCTTTAAAAATTTGACGTTTGTCATAGTAAGCGTAGCTTTCTTTAAAGCTTTGGAAGCTCGGAAACGTTGGGGCTTTTCCCCATCCGCTTTTGTTTTTTGGCGCATCTATGCGAAGCTCACCGCTTACGTTTTCAATTAACGTTTGCACCTTGCGGAAAGGGATATTCCCATTTACATCGGGCTCAAATGACTCTACATAAATTTTTATTGAGTCAATAGCTTTCATGCTCACTTTAAATAACTCGTAATCGAACACGAAATCGTTTCCTATAAATTCGAATTTACCCGAAGCGAGTGTGCCACTGAAATCCATTCTCCTGTTCTTTTTCAAAAGCACTTCGCCTCCTTTAGGAAACATAAATACTTTTTGGGTGTCGCTTAATAAAACTCTTTTGACGCCATGCGCCATAATATCGAAATTATCAAGATTCATATTAGCATTGTCTTTCCCGGGGATAACGGAATGCAGAGTTATAATATCGTAGTCATGTTTGTGTTTTGCGTTTTCTGCATAGTCAAAAAGCCTTGGTCGCACAGTAATGAAATCTGTTTCAGGATTGAAATAAACTAAACCAGAAATTGCCATCTTAAAGATTATCGGTCTTAAATCATTCGCTAAATACTTTATGTGTTTCGCGAAATCAACAACTGTAAAGGAAGCTTGCTTATTGTTGGCATTATAATAGTCAATCATTTTGGTAATTGGGCTTACAGTTTCCCCCATTCGAATGGCTTCGGCCTTATCACGCGTGTAAAAGTCCATAGACTCTAAATATGCTTCCCCTTGAAAATTATTTGGCAGAAAATTAAAGGCTAGCGTCGGTTCATCAATTTGCCAAACTATTTGTTCGAAATACATGTCGTATTTATGATAGGTATTGAGAAAAGGAGTTTTCTGCAATCCATCGTCTCCACGGAGTATCGTTACAAGCCGTTTATCAACCTGATAGGTAAAACTTAAACCCGGATGGTAAATAGTGTCCTTGTCGAGAAAAAACTTTACAATTCCTGGATTCGCCACAATTTTATCCTTGCTCATTCCAAAAGCTCTTGAGCTGATTTCAAGAAATTTCTTGTCATTACGCTTAAAAATAATTCTCGCAGGACTTGAAGGGCTGCCAGAACCAATAAATTTAGCGCCACGCATACCAAAACCCCCATCGTAATCCACATCGGGATAAATGTCTTTTACTAACAAGCGCTTACTATAAGAATAAAACTGGGGGTAAGCTTTTTCGCCATTTTCCGTTATCACTCGATCGATTAGCTTTCCCAACTGAGGTTTGTCAAAGTACTGTTTTCCATTAAACACTGCGCTATCACTAGTGTAGTTTCCAGCCTTACAATCAATCCCATAGCGTTTTATTGTCGCATACACACTGTTATCCAAGCCGCATCGCTCCCAGCTCACACGGCCCCCTTTGCCGGAAAATCGACCGCTGGTAGGATAAAAAATTCCATTGGTTTCTTCGATAGCCATGCTATCCCCTCGCGGATTTTTTCCTACTAAGGTGATAGCTTCAAATTGAACCGTGGGGATGGAATCGTAAACAAATTTGTAATTAGGCTCTATACTATAATAAATGTAAGAAGGTGTTTTGTAGAAAACGTTATTCTTAAATATATTTTCACTCATATCAAGAAACTCCTGAACCCCCCTGTTTGACTTCCCCTTAAGAATTTTATTTACACAAGTCTGCCAGTTTTCAAAATTTTCACCGGCTTGATTCGCTTGTATGGCATTAACAA
Source organism: uncultured Bacteroidota bacterium (assembly GCA_937868565.1). GTDB lineage: Bacteria > Bacteroidota > Bacteroidia > B-17B0 > Aurantibacillaceae > Aurantibacillus. The sequence goes on from CALMND010000412.1 coordinate 3,841, forward strand.
CCGTGTTAAGATAACCATAAAAGAATGGATAAGGCTTCATTCTTTTACTTAACATTGTATTGGAAGTTTCCATAATAATCTCCTTAAAGTATCCGGCAATTTTATTGTCCTTCCACAATTTCTCAAAATTTCTGATATAATCGGATGCCTGATCCTTATTCGCGGAGTTGTCAAAAAAATAGGCGGCTAAATCTTTTGTGAACTTGGTGGTATCTGTACTAAATTGGGTTAGTTTTTGTGCCTCGCCAAAAACAACAAAAATCAAAACAAAAATAAAAATTAAATTTATTTGCTTTAATCGCATAAGATGACCAAATATAAAAAATCAATTAGGTTTATTATAGAAATTACAAGGTTATTTTACAAAGCTTTTACATTTATTTCGTTTTTTTATCTTTTATGAAAATTTGTTCATTAAAAATACGTCGTTCAAGCGCTTAAATTCGGTATCTTTAGCCTTTCATTTTACTATGTCAATTATAAAATATTCAGAACAGCTTGCCGATTTAGAGGCCGCAGAAAAATTGGGTCTTTTACCCGAAGAATTTGAAAAAATAAAATCGATTTTAGGTCGTACTCCAAATTTTACCGAAGTGGCGGTTTTTTCGGTTATGTGGAGCGAACATTGTTCTTATAAAAATTCTATTACCTGGTTAAAAACGCTTCCGAAGGAAGGACCCCATATGCTGGCCAAAGCCGGTGAAGAAAATGCTGGTCTGGTTGACATCGGCGATGGCTTGGGCTGCGCTTTCAAAATTGAATCGCATAATCATCCCAGTGCGCTTGAACCATATCAGGGAGCTGCAACCGGTGTGGGAGGAATTAACCGCGACATTTTTACCATGGGCGCTAGGCCAATAGCACAGTTAAATTCTCTTCGTTTCGGCGATCTTAAATCTGCTAAAACACAATGGTTACTTAAGGGCGTTGTTAAAGGTATTGGCGATTACGGAAACGCTTTTGGTATTCCTACAGTTGCAGGCGAAGTGTTTTTTGATGAATGTTACAATGTGAATCCTCTCGTAAATGCTATGAGTGTTGGCATTGTGAAACATGGAGAAACAGTTAGTGCAACTTCTTATGGGGTAGGTAATCCGGTATTTATTGTCGGCTCTTCCACAGGTAAAGACGGTATTGCAGGGGCATCTTTTGCAAGTAAAAATATTACCGAAGATTCTGCCAAAGACCTTCCGTCGGTTCAGGTAGGCGATCCTTTCCAGGAAAAATTATTATTGGAAGCAACATTGGAAGTTATTAAAACGGGTGCTGTTATCGGTATGCAGGATATGGGCGCAGCGGGCATTACCTGCTCTACTTCCGAAATGAGTGCAAAGGGACAACATGGTATGAATATTTGGTTGCACAAAGTACCAACCCGTCAGGCCGGAATGCATCCTTTTGAAATTTTGTTATCAGAATCACAAGAACGAATGTTGGTGGTTGTTGAAAAAGGCAAAGAGGAAAGAGTAAAAAAAGTATTTGATAAATGGGATCTAAACTGCGAGCAGATTGGTGAAGTAACCGAAGGGAATCGTTTGAAATATTATATGTACGATGAATTGGTTGCAGACATTCCTGCTGATGTATTGGTTTTGGGAGGCGGTGCTCCTGTTTACAAAAGAGAGTATAAAGAGCCTAGTTACTATGCAGAATCTAAAAAGTTTGATATTACTTCAGTTCCAGAGCCAAAAGATTTAAAATCGGTCATGCAATTTCTTGCGGCTCATCCAAATCTGGCAAGCAAGCGATGGATATATAACCAATACGACAGTATGGTGGGGACTATCAACATGAGCACTAACGCACCTAGTGATGCCGCAATTGTAAACATTAAAGGAAGCAGAAAAGGTCTGGCCATGACCGTGGATTGTAATTCACGCTACGTAAACGCGGACCCTGAAATTGGTTGTGCAATTGCCGTTAGTGAAGCTGCGCGAAACATAGTGTGTAGTGGGGGAATACCCAGTGCAGTTACCAATTGTTTAAATTTCGGAAATCCTTATAATCCTGAGGTTTACTGGCAATTTGTTGGCTCTATAAAAGGAATGGGTAGGGCTTGCGAAAAGTTTAGAACACCCGTAACAGGTGGTAACGTGAGTTTTTATAATCAATCAAGTTACGAAGGGCCGGTGTTTCCAACGCCTACCATTGGAATGATTGGAATTTTAGAAGATAAATCTCATCAAACCACTTTGGATTTTAAAAAAGAAGGAGATGTTATTTATTTAATTGGAGAAAGTAAAAATGACATTTCTTCTTCGGAATATTTATACAGCTATCACAAAATAAAAAATACACCAGCACCCTATTTTAATTTGGATACTGAGTTTAATGTGCAGAATGCAGTAAAATTTTTAATCAAAAATAATTTAATAAACTCAGCACATGATTTAAGTGATGGGGGATTATTTATGTCCTTGCTGGAAAGTAGTATGGTTAATAATTTAGGTTTTGAAATTAACACAGACGGTTCCGTAAGAAAAGATGCCTTTTTATTTGGTGAAGCTCAAAGTCGTGTTTTAGTTAGCGTTCAAGCAAAAAATATAGTTGCTTTCGAAGCAGAGTTAAAAAAACAAAATACCGTTTTTTCAAAACTTGGTTCTGTAAAAGGAACTTCGCTCGTTATAGACTCTGTTAATTTTGGAAGTATTGAGGATTACAAAAAAACCTTTGATACCAGCATTGAAGGGTATATGAGTTAGGTTTGGAATTTAACAATTCCAGTCATTGGCAAAATGGTTAATGACGGTATAACACTTCTTGCGGTATTAGCTCCATACCTGACTGAAGAAGATTGATTCGCCCAAGTGTTACACCAATAAAAATTGTTTTTTTAAGATGATGTTGCTTCTTATGAATTTGATACTCCTTTGGAATAATTGAAATGCTAAAGTTCACCTTAAAACTGTCGTAAATTGTTTGATTGCCAGTTGTGTTTAGTAAACCATTGTCTGACGTAAAAAGACTTATTTCAACATCTTGTTTATGCCAAATGCCATTTAAAAAAGCCTGACCATGTAACTTTAGCACTTTAGTATGGTGATTTGCAAAGCCACTCTGAAAAACTTCTTTATCCATTGCGGCTTTAAAGTAAAGATAAGTGCTTGCCAAATCGTCCAACCAATCGTCAAGCGTATCCTGACCTGTTTTAAATTTAAGGAAATCAACCTTAAGAAAAAAGGTGTTTTTACTTTCATCATAAAATAGATAGCTCGAATTGTTTATTGAAAAACACTGTGACTGGTGAACACAAGTCTGAATGAATGTGTTAGAGGAAATAATTCCTTGAGCCCGGGCCGTCACGAAAAAAAAAGTAAAAATCAGGGTAAAAAATTTCATTTTTTTTTGTTTTTTTAATCCACTTAGTACTTATCTGGTTTACATTCCCTTAACTCCGAATATCATTCCGATTTTTCAGAATTGTCTTTTTTGCGTGTCCACTCATTTATTAACTCCACCAAAATAATAGAACCGAAGTCTTCCTACATGTTAAAACATCCTCTTTACCCGTGACATACATTGCCTTTGCGTTGACGCAGTTTAACATTGAAGTTGATTCCATAATAAAAATACCAATCTTTAGTGCTTGGATTACCACGCATACTTCCGGTAGTCGCTGAGCCATTCTTGGTTCTGTTTGTATAGCTGTTACCCCCTTCAGCCGGTAAATCTGGGTAGCTTCCGCTCACATCATCTAAATAATCAGTAAAAGTCCTTCTGGGACCCCATTCAATTCCAAGGCCACAGCGGTCTCCCACATTCCATTTTAGTCCAACACCAAACGGAACACTTATCTGATATTTCGCGTAAGACTTGGATTGGCCCTCTGTATGAATGTTTCTGAGAGATTGATAACCGTTACCGATATTGCTTTGCGGGTCAAAAAAATAAGCACCAAGTCCGGCAAAAAGAAACATGGTAAAACGATGCCGGTCATGCCCAATACGATAGTCCACAAAATTAAATTCGGCTAAAGAACTTAATTCATAAACTTTAGACTTAAAACTTATATTTCTTTCCTGTTGATCCGCTTCTTTGCTCTTTGAATCGTCACCATATATTTGCCCATAGTTAAAACCAAATCGGAAAGCATAACGATAATGGTTGGTAAGTCGAAGGTATAAACCAGCCGCAGGAGAAGAGAATAAAAAATGTCCCCGTGGATTTAAGTCGCCAATATAGTAGGCCGCTCCGCCAAAAAAACCGATTTCTTTTTGACGAAAGCTTCGCTTTCTTGACTGGGCAAAACACGAAACAGCCACAAAGCATAAAAGATATAAAAAAGTTCTTTTTAACAAATTACTCTATTAAACGTAAATTTAAGCCATTTATTGTATTTATTTTGTACTTGGCTCTAAAAATAAACTGTCGCAATTGGCTCATTTTCAACCTATTCTTAATGAGTTTTACTCTTTTTTCCAAAAAAAAGACAGTTTACCAAGTAAGTCTCCTAAATAGTGTTGGGTTCTCATGATAATATGGAGTTAAAAGGAACACATATTATTGATAAAATGGACAGCCTTTTAAATCCCGAGTTCAGAATCAGTGGCTATGTTTCCACCTATTACGCCCACTACGACGATGATACTGAAAATAATGATTTCGCCCAGTTCCCTAAATTAGAACCAAGGAACAAGCAGTTTTCTCTTAATCTGGCATTGCTTACAATGCAATACAAAAGCCAAAACTTAAGGTCAAATATCACTTTTCATCATGGGGATGTTCCCGAAAGTTCCTGGCCAAAAACTTTTGAATTATTGCAGGAAGCAAATGCTGGGCTTAAAATCCATAAAAACCTGTGGTTTGATGCAGGCTTTTTCAAAACACATATCGGTTTGGAAAGTTTTCAACCACGCGAAAATATCACTTCCAGCATGTCTATTCCTAATTTCTTTTGCCCCTATTATTTTAGCGGAGCCAAACTTACTTTTATGCCAAATTCAAAGCTAAGCGTTCAGGCAAGTATTTTTAATGGGTATAATGAATACATCGATAATAACAGCAATAAGGCACTTGACTTTTCGGCCAATTACACGCCCAACGAGCACATTTCAATGACTTATAATTTTTTGACCTGTGATGAAACGCCAGACAAAGTGAAAACCAAACATCAACGTTACTACCAAAATGTTTATGCTTCTTTTATTTATAAAAAACTAACGGTAGGTGTTGATTTTCATTATTGCCAACAACAAAATTCACTAAAAAAGGACACAACCAAAACGGCCAATTTATACGGTGCGGTTGTTGTGGCGAAATACCACCTAATTAAAAAATTAGACCTTTATGGAAGACTTGAAAATTTTTCGGACCCTGATGATATTTTAACAGGAACTCTTAATATTGGCCAATACATTAGGGGAGGAACTTTAGGCATTCAGTTCAAACCACAGGAAAAAGCAGCCTTAAGTTTTGAGTGGCGTATGCTGGAATCAGACAAACTTATCTTTCGACAAAAGAATATTATGTTGAATCAACGGAATGAATTCAGCGTTTGCTTAGATTTGTGGTTCTGAATTTTGATGGAGAAAAGTAAATATCAACCAATTGGGGTCTTTGATAGTGGTTTTGGGGGACTCACCGTTTTAAGAGAAATTGTAAAAGAATTGCCCGAATACGATTTTTTGTATCTGGGTGATAACGCACGCGCACCTTATGGTTCGAGAAGTTTCGAAACGGTTTATGAATACACCCTTCAATGCGTGAAACATTTATTCGATCAAGGATGTCACTTGGTTATCCTTGCCTGTAACACAGCCTCCGCGAAGGCTTTGCGTACCATTCAGCAAAAGGATTTACCACAATTGGCACCACATAAAAGAGTGTTGGGGGTCATCCGCCCTACCACCGAAATTGTTGGTAACTATAGTAAATCGCGTCATGTTGGCGTTTTAGGAACATCGGGAACCGTAAGCTCGGGTTCATATCTGGTAGAGATAAACAAATTTTTTCCTGATCTAAAAGTTTATCAGCAGGCTTGCCCCATGTTAGTCCCTTTAATAGAGAACAATGAATTTGAAAGTGAAGGGGCTGATTTTTTCATTAAGGAGTATGTTGATTTACTAATGAAACAACAGAAAGATATTGATGCTATTATATTGGGTTGTACTCATTATCCCTTAATCGAAGAAAAAATTAAGAAGCGCTTGCCCTTACATGTTCAACTCTTATCGCAGGGTGGCATTGTTGCTAAAGGCTTAAAAGAATATCTGCAACGCCATCCTGAAATTGAAAAAGAATGCAGCAAACAGGCTACGGTTAGCTTTTACACAACCGATTTTTCAGAAACATTTAATAAATCTGCGAGTTTATTTTATGGGAAAGAGGTAAAATCAACACAGGTTTATTTGTAGAGAAGTTACCTTTTCGATTCTGCCGCTTTAGCATCCGCTCTTACTTTAGCATCTTCTAAAATTTTGTTGCAACGTGCATCGCTTTCGTCCAGTATTTTTTGTGCTTTTTCGTCGGTTTTCTTTTTCGCAATCTCAGCTGCTTTTTTTGCAGCGATTTTTGCGAATGGATTTGCCGCTTGCTCTACTAATTGGTCAGCTGCCGCGTAACCTTCTTGTTTAGACTTTTCAACGACGCTTGCTGTTTCCGCTTTAATTCGTGCCACCTGCGCCTGAGCATCTTCCAGTATTTTTTTTGCTTCTTCTGCCGCCTTGTCAATGCCGGCGTTTAATGCCTGAGTGGTAACGGTTGCCACCGTGCTCTTGGCTTCATCCTTCATACTCGTTTTAACCGTTGGCTTCATAACTGTTCCACCAAATAAAGCTACCACATTAATTTTTTCACCCAAAGCCACATTGGTTCCAGCCGCTGCGTTCGCCTGATTAAGCAATCCGTTTAACGCAGAGTTTGCTGCACTTCCAAACATGGCACGAGGCACTTCCATTTTCCATTTATAATCAATGGTTTGATCCAAACCGGTACTACCGCTTATGTTAGTTTTAACTGCGTTAATTTTTGTATCAAAGGGCTCAAAATTTAAGCGACCATCTTTAATAAAATACTTTAGATTTAAATCCGTCACGTCCATATTTTTTAACTGTTCAATTTTTAGCGTTTCTCCTAATTTTACGAAAGGTGGAAATCCTCCTACGTTTACTTTTTTAGTTTTAAACACACCGTGCGCATCTACTGTTTTCAGGTCAGGTTCCATTTTACTATTCAATCCCACTTTAAAGTTTTCGAGCGTAGCGGTAAAGAGTCCTTTGGCGTATTGTCCAGCAGGAGCGAGTTTTTGTACGGTATTAAACGTTTTAAATGTATTCTGAATATCGAAATCTACTATTCTAAGATTTAACGCGGTGGTTGGTCGCTTTAAATTGGTTGTTTCATAGTATCCATTAACTGTTAGTTCACCGCCCATCGTGTTCATTTTCAAATTCGTCATATCTACCTTTTGATTGCGAATAACAATGTTACCATCCATGTTTTCAAGTACCATATTAGTGTACAGTACTTTGCCAATACTCGCATCCAAATTAAAGTCAATGTTGGCGGGAACTTCAAACACAGCCATGGTTGCGTTTGCAGCAGCAGTGCTATCAGCCGCAGTGGTAGCGGTTGGTGCTGCAGTAGTTGAAGAACTTCCCATCATTTCATTTAAATCCATTAACTTACTTTTAATGGCAAATGTTCCTTTTATCAAATCATCTTTAAAAACATATTGCATAAAATTTTCAATTCTTCCATTGGCCTGAATATCGCTCTTACCAAGCATGGCATCAAATTTTGTCAATTCAACAAACTTGGTTGTGAAATTCAATTTCATGCTATTAAGTTGTACGGGAAACGGCAAGCTATCTGATTTGTAGTCCATCTTGTCAATTTCAAGAGAACCGCTAGCTTTAAATTTATCGTACTCTTTTTTATCAATAGAACTCATTCTTCCGTCAACACTGATGTCAGATTTAATAATTCCACTTAGGTTGTCTCCTTTATCCAATGGTACAAATTCTTTAACTGTTTCTAAATTAATTAATCCTTTCAGCCCGGCTTTGATAGCAGGGTCTGACATAGGCGTTCTCACGTGTGCGTCTAAATCGATGGGATTTCCTGCCAATTCCATGTGAAATTTATTTACATCAATAGTCGTAGCATCCAGTACACCGTTAGGGTTTTTCACTTTAACGGCAATGTTAATGTTGTTGACCGACTTAGGAAGACTAGGGTATTTAAACATGGCGTTAATGATGTCCAGATTAATTCCAAATGCGGGTAGCTGAGAAGCGTTATACCTTCCCTTTGCATTTCCATCCAAAGCTAACTTGCCTGAAGTTTTTACTGAAGCAAAATCTTTACTGTAAACACTTGGTATCAAGGATAAAATCGATTTGAATTCCGTTTGTTTGGCTTTGAAAGTCAAATCCATATCAATATTAGTGTCGGGCATTTGCACATAACCATCAAAACCTAAAGCAAGGTCATTAAGAGCAAATTCATTTTCTTTAAACGTGAATTTCATTTTAGGCATGTCCATATCCAAATCCGCTTTCAGGCTCGTGTGAACGTTATTGAGATAAGCAATGCCACCCATTTTGAAAGTTGTTTTGGCAACATCTAACAGATTACTCAACACAAAATTATCCTGAGTAAAATCGCCTTTCAAGGTGTAATTTAAGTTTTCGAGTTTGGAATACATGTTTCCTTGTTGGTCGTCGTAAACAATGTTAGCTTCTATTATTCTAAACTCTTTTAATTGCATCGCAAATTTAGTGGGAGCCGAGGTGTCGGCCACGGGAGCGCCTGCTGAATCGGTGGTTGGCTTGGTGATGTCCCAGTTGGCCTTGCCACTTTTTAAAACCTTTCCTAAGATGCGGGGTTTATCAATAATTACGGAATTAATTTGATATTGTTTGCCACTCAAAACGCTTTTTAAATTTATATCTGTACTCAGCAAGCCAATAAAGGCAAGTGTATCGTCTTTAAAATCATCTATGCCTACCACGCTCACATTTGCGATTTTAAATCTAAAGTCAGGAAAAGAAGAAATAAGACTTAGATCAAAATCACCAAAATCAATTTTTGCGTTAAGATTAGCGTTAGCCTGCTCTTTTACAATGGACACAATTTTGTCCTTAAAAATAAAAGGTGCTGCTACCAATAAAACGATAATTAATAAAAGAGAAATTCCTG
>CALMND010000413.1 GCA_937868565.1 uncultured Bacteroidota bacterium
CATAGCATTTTTGCTATCTTCTATTGTTAATAAATCCCAGGTTGCCGTTTATACTTTTTCCCAATTTGCGGGCACTTACAGCCCCATAACTGGTGGAACCGTGTTTGGAAATGTTAATACAGACGATGAAGTTTTTATTAACCCTGCGATGCCAAATGGCGTTCCAATAGGCCTTACGGGTCCAGGAATGCCAATTGGATTTAATTTTCTTTTTAACAATGTTTTGGTAAATCGCGTGGGTATCAATGCAAACGGTTTTCTAATGTTTGGCCCGTCTATTCCATTACCCGCAATAGAAACTCAGTGCAGCAACGCGTTTACCCCCATCTCAGCAACGTCTGCCGTTTTACCAGTCCATCAATCTAAAGTTTGTGCCTTTGGTTGTGATATACAAGGTCAACCTGGCTCTGAAATAAGAATGGAAACAATCGGCACGACGCCTAACCAAACGCTCGTTGTGCAATGGAAAGATTACAGAAAATATAATCACGTGGGCGACTTGTTTAATTTTCAAATTAGAGTTTGCGAAACAACAAATGTTATCGAAGTAATTTATGGAGCTTGCACTAATAACTCAGTTGCATCTACCTGCCAGGTTGGTTTGCGTGGAATGACGCCTTTGGACTATAACAACCGTTTTGTCAACGCCCTAAATGTTTGGTCCGCTTCTGCCTCAGGTAATTCAAATGCTAGTCCCGCAAACTTCAACAGCAGTTTGATACCGGCAAACGGCCAGGTGTACAGGTGGATGCCGCCACCTCCGTGCTCAACAGCGCCGCCGCCCAATTCAGTGTTGGCAACACCACCAACCATTTGCCCCGGCGGAAGCAGTACGCTTAATATTGCAGTTACCTATTCCTTAACAGGTTTAACTTATGCCTGGCAATCTTCAACCACTTCCTCACTTGGGCCCTATACGGCAATTCCCAATGGCACCAATGCCGTTATTACAGAAAGTAATGTTAATGTGAATACCTGGTATAATTGCATCGTTACATGTTCAAGTGTTAGTTCGAGTATTACAACGAGTCCATTCCAGGTTCAAACTACAGGAGTTGTCCTAAACTCCATTCCCTATTCTGAAGGATTTGAGAATATCATCGTAAACAATCAATTACCAAATTGCTCTTGGGCTGCTTCAAATCCAACTAATATTTGTCAAACGTATGTTGCCGCTAATACACTGAGCCGGTTTGCCCGAACGGGAAATAAATTCGCATCTTTCAGATTTTCAACCAATCCCGCCGGAGATTATTTTTATACCAACGGATTACAATTAAATGCTGGGATAACGTATTCCTTTTCTGTTTGGTACCTTACAGACTATTTAGGATCAATTGGTTGGTCCAATTTTTCTGTACTGTTAGGCCCAAATCAAAGTACAACGGGATTAAATGTAATTTCAAATTTAACCGGCCCGATCGTTACGCCTGTATATAAATCTCTGTCAAATACATTTACTGTGGCAAGTTCAGGAGTTTATTATATGGCACTAAAATGTATTGGTTCGGCAAGTGCAAATTATTTTTCATGGGATGATTTAGAAATTACCATTCCCTGCCAACTCAATTCTCCTAATTTAAATGTAACCGCATCTTCCGTTTCATTATGCGCAGGCCAATCCCTGAGCATAACGACAACAGGCGCAGACACATTTACTTGGAATACGGGCCCCGTTGGTTCAATTATAACCGATACGCCTCAAACGTCAACGGTTTATTCCGTTACCGGTACAAACAGTTTAACCGGGTGTAGTTCCACTGCCAGCATTAATATCACCGTATCTCAAACTCCTGCCATCGCTGCTTTTGCCAATAAACAAACAATATGTAAAAACGAGGCGACATTCATTCAGGCAATTGGCGCAACTAGCTATAGCTGGAACAATGGAAATACGGGGCCTATCTTAAGCGTTTCACCGAGTATCACAACAATCTATACATTGCAAGGAACCAGCGCAGAGGGTTGTACATCTCAAACTACAGTTGAAATCGTTGTGAAACCTTTGCCAAATCTTACCATAACGGCAAGCCCCGCTTCAATTTGCGTTGGCGAAACGGCAACCCTTATTTGTTCAGGTGCATTAAACTATTCCTGGACCGCAAACGGACTTTATTTAAAAAACAACTTAATTACTGTAAATCCTAAAACAAATACAAGTTATACTGTTTATGGAATGGACGCTAACGGTTGTCTGAGTGACGCAGTTTCTGCTTTGTCTGTCAACGCGTGCGTACAGCTTAACGAAATATCTTTGGATCCTCGTGATGTTGAAATCTTTCCAAATCCGGCGAGCTCATGTGTTAATGTAAACATAAAAAACAGCTCCGGCGTCTCGATTTTATTATCCGATTTAACGGGCAGAGTTTTATATAAAACCGAATCCGCAGCTGATGGATTTAATATAGTTAACATGAGCGAACTCTGTAAGGGATTATACCTTATTACCATTAAAAGCAATAGCTCGTCTGTTAGTTCAAAAATCCTGAAGGATTAATTCTTCATGCACGAAAATCGTAGATGACCGAAGGGTTAACAATAGTCAATATTATGGAATAATGTTAAAAATTAAAGGAGGGTAAAACTTTTCGAATTAATTAACATTTAATTAATATATTTGATAGTCTAACAAAATAATTTAAAAAACATGAAAAAAAACTACTCAACAATTAGGGCATTTATTTTAGCGCTGTTTTTTATGACTGCGCAAATTAATGCGCAGCTTAACGGGCTTTATACCATAAACAGCGGTTTACCAACTGGTGGTACAAATTTTCAAACATTTACAGCTTGTGCGGCAGTACTTAATTCTTTAGGTGTTACCGGTCCGGTTACTATAAACGTGGTAGCTAATTCAGGTCCCTACAATGAGCAGGTTACTTTTAATCAGGCTCCCGGTATTTCCCTTAGCAACTCCATCGTTATTAACGGTAATGGTAATGCTATTAATTTTACTTCATCTAACGCGGCGGCACCTTGGACAATTTGCATGGGTGGAGCTGATTTTATGACAGTTAATAATTTAAACATTAATGGTTTAGGTCCTAATGCCTTGACTCTAAACTTCTTTAGCGGTGCAGATAATAACACGTTTAATAATTGTTTAATTACAGCTCCTCTTAATACTACGGGAACAACTAATATGATTCCGGTTACATTTAGTGGTTCTAATACAACCTATGCTTCCACAGCCAATAGTGGTAATCATAATACCTTAAATACCTGTACAGTAACCGGAGGTTATTTTAATGTAACTTTTTATGGATTAACAGGTCCTCCGTATAATGTAAACAATCGTCTTATGAATTGTTTACTGCGTAACTCCTACATATACAATATTTACAATGTGTACTCTAGAAATACAACCATTAGCGGTTGCACGATAGAGCGCCCTAATCAAACTGTAGTAACCACTTCTGCCGGCTTTTATGGAACTACAGGAACAGCAGGTTTACTTTTCGAGAACAATCGTATTCGTAAAATGTTCGATGGTATGCCAAATCCTTACACAGGAACTTTTTACGGAGTGGCCTGCCCGGTTTCAGGTGTGTTGGGATTGGAAAATGTAATTAGAAATAATGTTATTTCAGACATCAAAAATTTTACTGGAACGTTTTATGGTTTGTTTTTAAGTGGCTCCTCATATATGAAAGCGTATCATAATACAATTGTAAATGATGATGTTAATAATACCGGAACATCCGCACTTTACGGAATTTACGCGACCGGCTCAACAGCCGTAGATATAAAAAACAACATTGTGAGCATAGGTCGTGGCGGTGGGGGAACCAAGTATGGTTTGTATTACACCTCCGGAACAATTTCCTCAAACTACAATAACATATACATTACTTCTATTGCAGGTACAAATGTAACCGGATATTATCTTATAAATTATCCAACATTAGCTAACTGGCAAACAGCCAACCTGAATTTATTTGACCAACAGAGTGTAGCCATGGATGCTCAATTTCTTTCTCCGGGTGCTTTTACCTCCAACGATTATTTACCACAGTCACCTCAATTGAATGGACTAGGTACACCTGTGGGAACAACTTTAGATATTAACGCTTCGGCAAGAAGTTTAACCGCCCCGGATATTGGAGCTCATGAATTCCTAAATACACCTTGTAGCGGTATTCCAGCAGCCAACACGATCAATACTCCCACATTTGTTATGTGCGCAAATCAGGGAACAACTATCCTTGGATTTTCAACGAATTATACTGTAAATGGTTTAAGCTTCCAATGGCAGGTGTCAACGGTATCTCCGGTTGGGCCGTTTACCGCTATACCCGGTGCAAGTCTTAGTCAACAACCGGTTCCAAATCCCGGAGTAACCAGTTATTATAACGCCGTAGTTACCTGCACCAACGGAGGTGGAAATATTACCATCAATTCGTCTCCAATTACAATCGCAGCAACTACAACAAGTGTGGTACCTTATTATGAAAATTTTGAAGGTGTGCCTTTACCGGGCAGAATGCCAAACTGCTCTTGGTCTAACAGTAACTCCAATGTTTGTGGCACCTACACCGCTCCTGCTTCGCTAAGCAGATTACCAAACAGCGGCAGTAAATTTGCTTCTTTCTTTGTTAATCCTGCGGGTCAAAACTATTATTACACTAACGGTATTCAATTGAATGCTGGGGTTACTTATTCAGCAGCGCTTATGTTTTTTACTGAAGCGACGGGTGCATTGAATTGGACAGATCTTTCTATTTTAGTGGGTACTAGTCAAACACCGGTTGGCCAGCAAACGATTGTTTCTACAAATGGTCCTGCTGTTGCCCCAGCATATAAGTTGTTAGACGGCTTATTTACTGTTCCTACTTCAGGCCTTTATTATGTAGCTGTTCGTGCCACTTCAAATTCAGGAACAGCTCAATACCTTTCCTGGGATGATCTTTCAATTACAGCTCCTTGTACGATTAATGGACCAAGTGTAAACATTAATGCTCCCGCCAGTGCATGTAGTGGTAAACCTTTAACGATTATTGCCTCCGGAGGATCGAATACCTATACCTGGAGTACAGGTGTGGTTGGTCCGGTTTTAAATGCTAGTCCAGCTTTGGGCACAGCGGGTTACAGCCTGATGGCAACTGATTTGGCTAGTGGTTGCACCGCAACTATTGCTGTTCCTATTACCATTAATCCTTCCCCTAATGTTGGTATTTTTGCTACAGCACCTTCGGTGTGCGAAGGCCAATCAATAGGCTTATTTGCATCGGGTGCATTAACTTACTCATGGAGCAATAGTACCTTTGGTGCCTTAAATACTGTATCACCTTTGGTAAACACTACTTATACGGTTACAGGGTCTAACGCTTTAGGTTGCACTGGAACTGCAGTGCAAGCTGTTGTGGTTAATCCTGCACCGGTGGTAAACGCAAGCGCTAGCTCTACCAACATTTGTGCCGGAGAATCTGTTACATTAACAGGTACTGGTGGTAGTACATATAAATGGGTATCTCCGTTAAGCTTGGTTATCGCTAATCCGGCAATTTTCACACCTGCTAACTCGGCACAATACACGCTAACAGGTATATCTGCTGCGGGTTGTGAGGCAACTGTATTGATTGGAGTAGGGGTTAATGCCTGCACCGGTTTAAATAAGATAAATGCTACCAACGCAATTCAGGTATATCCGAACCCAACCAACAGTGAATTCACTATCGAATTAACCAATGAATTGGTAAATCAGATTGAGGTGACCGACATTGCAGGCAAAGTAGTTATGTCGAAGACAGTTAATGGCGTTAAGGAGACAGTAAGTCTTGCCACTTTAGCTAATGGTGTATATTATGTGAAGGTTACTTCCGACTCTCAGGTTTCG
>CALMND010000414.1 GCA_937868565.1 uncultured Bacteroidota bacterium
CATATATGGAGGGCGTTTTTTTCGAGCAAAAATTTATTTCCAGGGCCCGGCGGAATTAGTAGTTCTTTATATCCGCAATCAATGTAATGTTGGTTGTATTCAAATCTATCACTCTGCAATTGCATATTGAGACGAGAAGCCGCAAAAGCTCCGTCAGCGCCAAACAACAGATCCGATGGTTGCTCTACTTTGATTTCCCTGTCGTTATCAACGAAAGAAGCAATTAATTCTTTGCGATTAATACCTGTACAAGGGCTATTGAAGTGGAATTTTATATTGGGTTGTTGTTCTGCCAAATCCATGAGCTTCATATTTATTTCAGCACGCGAAACGGAATTAATTGCCTGACCTTCTTTGCCATAAGGCTGATAAGCAGTTGAACCATCCCTGTGATGAATAAATCTTCCATACATAGGGATAGCGATTTTTTTAATTTCATCAGCAATACCGACTCCTTCCAATCCCTTCCATCCTCTGTCGCTTAATGCCAAATTAATGGACCTACCAGCAATCAGCCCGGTTTTACGCATATCCGGACGTCTTTCAAAAACACTTACTTTATATCCTTTTTTAGCTAGGTAAATAGACAGGAGGGAACCTACTAATCCGGCTCCCACAATGGTTACATTTTTACTCATGTTCCAAAACTAATCAAAAAACAAATAACTTCTAAGTCCACTCAGGGAAGCTTGAGTCAACTAACCCCTACCTGAATCCTTATACATGACTAAGGCATTAAGACCCATAAATAGAGCCATTTTATTACCTTTGGTCTGTGTTAAAGAAATTTGATTTACATATTAAGAAAAATGACCTTTTCACCAAGCAAAACACACTATTACTCGCTATTAGTGGGGGACTGGATTCCGTAGCATTGGCGCATATATTGTACAGCGCGGGTTTCAAGTTTTCACTCGCTCATTGTAATTTTAAACTAAGAGGTAAGGAAAGTGACGCTGATGAGGCCTTTTGCAAAAAACTAGCCAAAAAACTGAATCTAACTATTTTCGTAAAGGACTTCGATGTAAAGGCTTATTGCATAAAGAACAAGATTAGTACCCAAATGGCCGCCAGGAATCTACGCTATGAATGGTTTAAGGAGATTCTTAAAACACATAAAATAGACTACTTGGTTACTGCACACCACGCCGGTGACGTTGCCGAAACAATTCTGCTCAATCTCTTGAGAGGAACAGGAATAAATGG
>CALMND010000415.1 GCA_937868565.1 uncultured Bacteroidota bacterium
TGCCTGTACTCCACTAATACTTCTGACAAATTGGCAACCTCGTTGCTATACGAAAGCCTAGACCACAAATCATAATCTTCGTAAAGATTTCTGTCTTCATTATAGAATCCATTTGCTTCGATGGCGGACTTCCTAAACATAACGGAACTGTGCACGAATGGATTGTCAAACAATAAATCAAATTTAAGGTTCGCAGGAGATGCAGCGTGGCGATGGTAGGAAATTTTCGTAGCATTTTCCGTCACAATTTTTGCATGCGTGCCCAAGAGCGCAATTTTCGGATTTTTTTCAAGAAATTCTACTTGTTTTTTAAACCTGTCTGGATACGATATATCGTCTTGATCTTGCCTTGCGATGTATTTTCCAACGCATAACGATAAGCCTACGTTTAAAGTGCCGCCTAAGCCCTTATTCTCCTGATAAACATATTTTATTCTATTGTCATTAAATGAAAGAATTACTTCTTCTGAATTATCTGTTGAACCATCATTAATGATAATAAATTCATAATTAAGATAGTTCTGCTTTAAAATGCTAGCAATGGCTTCTTTCAAATAGTTACCTGCATTATAAACCGGTAAGACAACGCTAATTAATGGTTCCATTTTCACCAGGTGCTCCTTTGTGTTTACTTGTTAAACCCGAACTTGTCTTTAAACTTTCTAAGGAATTCATCCCACTGCGAGGGTACTCCTTTATTTTTAATTTTCTTAAATAGTAGTTCCAAATCTTTTTTTTGTTGCTTAGTGAGATTAACTTTATTTACTGTTAACCACTTTTTAAAATCGTTAAAAACAATTCCGAATATGAGCCAACTATCGGAGTATTTTGTTCTGATAGACGTTTCGAAATTATCAAAATAGTTTATTAGAGTTTCGTTTAGAAAAACAAAATCTGTTCGGGTAGATAATCTTAGCCAAAGTGCGTAGTCTTCTATTGCAATAAACTCTTTGCCTTCAGGAAATAAAGATGTATCCACAAGTAACTGTTTATTTACCATTGCAGTGCTGCAAATTATGCAATTTCTTAGCATAAGGTCTGTTAGGTTTACTTGTTCTTTCCGATAATCAAGATATGACCCTCTATCTACTCCCGCCCTTATTTGAGAAGCATTTGAACAAACGGCGCCAAGCTTCTGGCGTTTAAGCGCGTTGATCTGTTTTTCAATTTTTTCGGGTTTCCATTCATCATCGTTGTCCAAAAAAGCTACCCAATTACCTCTACTCAATTTTATTCCAGTATTTCTTGGTATTGCAGGGCCCCCAGTTTTACCGCAATCAACCCAAATTAATTTTGGGTTATTTAGTGCGGCTATTTGTGATTTTGAATTATCGGTGGAGCCGTCATCGCATATAATAACTTCCAAAACAGGATAGGTTTGTGACAAAACACTTTTTACAGCTCTTAAAAGCTCGTTACATCTATTGTAATTAGGTATTACAACTGATATATTAAAATTATCCGGCAAAGGAAATTGCGATTTGTTCTTTAAACTTGTTAAGCCAAACTTCCAACATACGTTTCTCGGTGTCGCTATCATCAACCAAATAAGAACTTAAGTATTTGGCTGCCGCTTTCAGCGAATCTTCCCTGCTAATATTGTTTACTTTTTTAGCAATTATTTCAATGTTAAATGTTCTTTTGTAACTCGATTTTATAATCTGAATTTTATCGAAACCAAAATGAGATACTATTTGTCGCAACTTATTTTCAGAATAACCCTCGTAGTGCACAGCCCAGGGTGCCTCCTGAGATCCAAAAATATGTCTCAAACCCACTCCCTCGAATTTTCCTTTATTAAAAAAATTGAGATTTTTTTTAAGGGTTGTTTCGAAATCAGGTACTTCAATGTGCACTATTCCATCCATTGTGAGCCATGAATTCCAAGAGGCGAGATAGGCACAAGCGTTAAATCTCTCGAAATGTTCGAATACATGATGTAGTCTCACTTCCTGAACAGAATTTTTTTCATATTTAAGCTTACTAATGTTATGGAATTCATCAGCCACACTCGTGTTTTGAACTGTGTGCTCTGAGGGTGGGTAATCAATGTTGATATACCCTTCAAGATACTTTTGACCACAGCCTAAATGTAATTTTATCTTTTTTTCCATTTTTCTTTTTCAACAAATATTGAATTAATGTAGGTATCAGCGTACAAAAAATATCCCTGAGATTCAACATACTCAATAATGTCCTTTAATTTTTCTTCAGTGTTATTTTCAGTATAACTTAATGTTTCAATACAAAGGACTTCCGGTCTGTATTTTTTAAAATCAAATGATTTTAGAATTACAAGATCCATTCCTTCTACGTCAATGGAAACAAAGTTTGGTGAAACATCATTAAATTTTTTTAGAATGATATCATTTACGTTTACGAGCTCAATCTTCACTATTTCTTTTATATTTTTCCCTTCATAACTTGAATAACGATCAGCTTCTTTTTTAGAAAACGTATTTAAGGTAGGAACATTCATAATGTAGAAGTCTGCCAAACCACTTTGCTCAC
>CALMND010000416.1 GCA_937868565.1 uncultured Bacteroidota bacterium
CTGACGACATGCCTAGTAAACCTGTTGATGGCTTAACGGTAGAGGCTGTGCATGATGCCATTGAAGAAGCAGTAGCCAGAGCCCGCAGAGGAGACGGTCCAACCTTCTTAGAAATGAAAACCTACCGTTATAAAGGTCACAGTATGAGCGATGCTCAAACATATCGCAGCAAGGAAGAGGTGAAAGAATATCAACAACAAGACCCCATAGAAAAAGTAGTTGCAACTCTTAAAAAAAATGGGTGGATAACAGACTCTGAAATAGAGGCGATGGAGGAAAAAATAAAAGCTATCGTAAACGAATCCGTTCAATTCGCCGAGGAAAGCCCTTATCCAGATGCCTCGGAGCTATATTTAGACGTTTATGCGGAGCCTAATTATCCGTATATTATTGAATAGAATTTTTAGAAGTATAATTTTAGATTTAGGAAGTAAATCTAAAATCGCAAACCTTAACTCTTAAATTATAAAATGGCCGAAATAGTTAGAATGCCCAAACTTAGCGATACAATGACAGATGGAGTAATAGCCAAATGGCATAAAAAAGTGGGCGATAAAATTAAAAGTGGTGATTTATTAGCGGATATAGAAACTGATAAAGCTACAATGGAGTTTGAGTCTTTTCAGGATGGGATTTTACTTCACATTGGCGTTCCAGAGAAAGGGACAGTTCCTGTTGATAGTGTCATCGCAATTTTAGGAAAAGAAGGTGAAGATGTTTCCGCTTTACTTAACGGGAAATCAGTTGCAAAGTCTCAGAATGACAAACAGGAAAATGTTGCCAGTGCTGGTGCTGGCGGGGGCAAAACCTCTCCTGTATTGCCTCCAAATGTGGAAATAGTACGTATGCCTAAATTAAGTGATACTATGACCGATGGGGTCGTAGCCAAATGGCACAAAAAAGTAGGAGATAAAGTTAAAACAGGAGATTTACTGGCAGATATAGAGACTGACAAGGCTACTATGGAATTTGAATCGTTTCAAGACGGTGTTCTTATTTATCAGGGAATAGAAGAGGGAAAAAGTGTCGCCGTAGACAGTATCATTGCTATTCTTGGTAAAGGAGGAGAGGACGTGAGCACTATTTTAGCCTCAGTAAATTCCGTAGTTAAACAGGAAGAAACCAAAATTGCAGATACCTCCGACCAAAGCAAAAAGAAAGTGGATGCTAGTATGCCGCATGAGACCTCTTCAGAAAACTCGAACTCACGTATTAAAGCATCCCCGCTGGCAAAAGCTCTTGCTAAAGAAAGAGGAATTGACCTCAGCAAGGTGAAAGGTAGCGCTGAGAATGGACGAATTACCAAATTCGATATTGAAAATTATAAGCCAGGCTCCGTAAACGCGTCGTCAAAATTAAACACCTTGATTACCGCAGGTACGGAATCTTATTCCGATGAACCTGTATCACAAATGCGTAAAACCATAGCGCGTCGATTATTAGAAAGCAAAAATGGAGCTCCGCATTTCTATCTTAATATTGAAGTGGACATGGACAATGCTATAGCGTCTCGCAACGCCATTAATGCCATTCCTGACACCAAAGTTTCATTTAACGATCTTGTAATAAAAGCTTGTGCAGTTGCATTGCGACGTCACCCTAAAGTAAACGTCAGTTGGATGGGTGACAAAATTAGATCCTATACACATATTCATATTGGTGTGGCAGTGGCAGTAGATGATGGATTATTGGTCCCTGTAATACGTTTTGCAGATCAAAAATCTTTTACCCAAATTTCCAGTGAAGTAAAGGAACTAAGTAAGCGTGCAAAAGATAAAAAACTGCAACCTTCTGATTGGGAAGGAAACACATTTACTGTTTCCAATCTAGGTATGTTTGGAATCGAATCTTTTACCTCTATCATTAACTCTCCAGAATCTTGCATTCTCTCTGTGGGTGCCATCAGACAAATTCCTGTTGTTAAAAACGGAGCAGTTGTGCCCGGCAACGTTATGAAATTAACCTTAGCTTGTGACCATCGCACAGTGGATGGCGCAACCGGAGCTGCTTTTCTTCAGACGTTAAAAACATTTATCGAAAATCCGGTGACTATGTTAGCGTAAGAAAATTCTAACTCAAGGCGTAATTTAAGTCATGTTTGTAATTTAATTATTACCATTAACTATCAAATTAAAAAAATGGAACCTTTCGTAAAAACAGAAATAACCAATGGAATTGGTACCGTTACTTTTTTTCATCCACAAAGCAACTCGATGCCCGGAATACAATTGCGCAATCTGGCTATTGAAATTGAAAAATTGGGAAAGGATGCAAATGTAAAGGTTATTGTATTAAAAAGCGACGGTGATAAAGCATTTTGTGCGGGGGCCAGCTTTGACGAGTTAATTGCTATTAAAGATATAGAAGCGGGTTTAACTTTTTTTTCAGGTTTTGCAGCTGTAATTAATGCCATGCGCCAAGTTCCTAAATTTATTATTGCAAGAATTCAAGGCAAGGCGGTAGGTGGTGGTGTTGGTATTGCGTCTGCTGCCGACTACACATTTGCGGTAGATTCTGCTTCAATCAAATTAAGCGAATTGGCAGTAGGTATTGGCCCTTTTGTAGTGGGTCCGGCCGTTGAAAGAAAAGTAGGCAACGCTGCATTTTGCCAACTAACCATAAATGCTACTGAGTGGCAAAGTGCTCAGTGGGCAAAAGAAAAAGGGCTATATGCTGAAATATTCACCTCGGTAGTTGAAATGGACAAGAGCATCCAAGTTCTCAGCACTAAACTCGCCTCTAGTAATCCGGAAGCAATGGCAATGTTAAAAAAAGTGATGTGGCAGGGAACTGAAAAATGGGACGAACTATTAATTGAGCGTGCCGGAATAAGTGGCAAATTGGTTTTAAGCGAGTTCACTATAAAAGCAATCAGCAAATTTAAGCAGAAGACTTAGCAGGCTCCCTCATTTATACTCCACAAAGTTACATTTTCAGTGCTTGAATAAAAAAAATACTGTTAATTTCTTTATCTGACATTACTCATGAAACGAGGGATAAACTATGAAAGTCAAAAACAAAAAACAAAAAACAAAAAACAAGAATCAAAACCCAATCCTCTATTTCAAAAATCAAATACCATGCATCAAGTATCACGTTGAAGCTTCGAGCATACACTAGTCACTACTAAAAATTTTTCCCGGATTCAAAATATAATTCGGATCAAAAACTCTTTTAATATCTTGCATTAGTTTTAATTGATATTTTGGAAACACGATTGGAAGATAGTCCTTTTGTACAAGTCCTATACCATGTTCCCCGCTAATGGTACCTCCCAGAGTTTTGCACAATTCAAATATTTCTTTAATTCCCTTTGGTAAATCATTGTTCCAAACCTCGACACTCAAATCTCCTTTGATAATATTTACATGAAGATTACCGTCTCCTGCATGTCCGTAACACACCGAACCAAACCCGTATTTTTTTCCGATTTCTTT
>CALMND010000417.1 GCA_937868565.1 uncultured Bacteroidota bacterium
GTTTAATCATTTTCATTGATTTCCAACGCCTCATCATTAGGTAATCCATACTTTACAAATTCGTATATGAAAAGCCCAATACCTACGCTAAACAAGGTTGCACAAAGCACAAGGACTAAAAAGTGTACTTGTATTTCCTTCTGTACATCACCAAAATCTACTCCCATTATTCGCTCCATATATACCTGCGCAACGCCAGCTGCTGCAAATGCGGCAGTCATACCAATCATACCTATGTTGGATAACCAAAAGGCTAGAACTCCATTTGCATTGTCGTATCTTTTTCTTCCTGTCAAGTTTGGAAGAGTGTAACTGATAATGGCCAATACAATCATTCCGTATGCTCCCCAAAATGCTAAGTGACCGTGCATAGCAGTTACTAATGTACCATGGGTATACATATTAACTGAAGGTAGAGTATGCGCCATTCCCAATAAACCGGCTCCAACAAAGGAAACAATGGATGTACCTAACGTCCAACTTAATGCAATTTTGTTAGGATGTCTCTTTTCTCCTTTACGATACATTGCAACTGCAAAAAGGGCCATTCCAAGGAACGCGAGTGGTTCTAGTGCTGAAAAAATTCCACCAATAATCAACCAGTATTTTGGTGTACCGATGTAATAATAGTGATGCCCTGTTCCTAACACTCCGGAAATAAAGGTTAACCCAACTATTACATACAACCATTTTTCAATTACTTCTCTATCAACTCCTGTTATTTTAATTAAGAGATAGGCAAGTATACCTCCCATAATTAATTCCCAAACACCTTCTACCCAAAGATGCACAACCCACCAACGGAAAAATGAATCCATAGTTTGATTATCAAACCAAATCATGCCCGGCAAGTATAGTAGTGCAGCAAATAGTAAACCCATACTTAATACAAGCGAAGTAGTTGTTCTTTTTTTACCTTTGAATAAGGTGACTAAAATCAACCCTAAGAAAGTAAGTACATTTACTACTACCAAGTAGTCAAGTGGACGTGGGATTTCCAGAAATTTTCTTCCCTCCCAGTAGTTAAAGTGGTATCCGATAATTGCTATTACACCAACTACTGCCAAAGAGATTAATTGAACATAGGCAAGTTTTACACTAACAAGTTCGTTTTCTGCTTCTTCAGGGATAATGTAATACGCTGCTCCCATAAAGCCTGAAAGTAGCCACACCACTAATAAATTAGTATGAACCGCCCTTGCAGTGTTAAATGGAATAAAGTTGTGTAAATTGTCGTAGCCCATGTGCGCGAAGCCCATAATAAAGCCATAGACAAGTTGTAATGTTAGAAGTAGCATGGATAGCGCAAAGAACCAGTATGCTACTTTTTGTGATTTATATCTCATAATAATCTTGTTTAAAAGTTTTGAGTTGTTTTATATTTCGGTTTCGCTGGGAATCCGTTTAGATCTGTATTCCCGAGCCAAGTGAAAAAGGCTACTAAATCGTTAGCCTCTTCTTCTGAAAATCCATACGCCACCATCTTTCGTCCACGTGGCGACCAAGGTTTTTTTGACATCAAAGCCGCTTTTATGTAGTTATCGCCTCTGCGTTCTACTACCTTTGTCAATTCAGGCGCATAGTAAGCTCCTTCCCCCATAATCGTATGGCAACCCATACAATTGTTGCTTTCCCACAAGTGTTTTCCATGAATTACTTGTGGTGTAATGTTTTCGGCATGTGTTTGTTTTGGCACCGTAGTACTCAGCGAGTTCCACGATAATCCCAGAAAAACAGCAAAAGTCACCGCTGTACCTCCTAGGAAGAATGCCCGTGCCTGTCCTTTTGATAACATATTGTTTATGTTTTAGTTAATTGGACAAAATTGTCCGATTTGATTATAAAAAAATTTAACCTTTTAAATTGAACGGTTGTTTACCCTTATTATTTATTAAGTCAGCCAATGTTACGTTGTATAAACCTTGATTCATTTTTTCTCGAAGTGGGGCATAAAGTTTATGTACAGGACATGGATTCTTTTCAGAACAATCAGGTAAACCTAAAAAGCAACCTGACGAAAAGTGATCACCTTCAATGGCTTTTATTATTGAAATAACTTTAGTTGAAACTATTTTTGATGTTGAAATCTCAAAGCCACCTCCACTTCCTTTTACAGATGTTATAATTTTTGCGGCTACTAACTGTTGAAGTATTTTCGAGGTAAATGCCGGTGGGGAGTCAATGGCTATAGCTACATCTTTTACTGAAAAGCGCACACCAACTTGCTGATTGGCACTTATGAATAAGAGTGATTTTATAGCGTATTGACTAGCTTTCGATAACATATTGACTTTTATATTACGTTGTAAATATACGTTAAAAAATAGAAATAGGACAATGCTGTCCAATTAAAGAGATGATTTTTCTCAGTTTATTTGAATGATAAAAATCAGCATGTATACTCTCATGTCAAATAGAACTCGTTGAGAAAATCCCATCAATTTCTTTCGCATACTTTTCATAAATCACTTTACGCTTCGGTTTCATGGTTGGCGTAAGTTCGCCCGTTTCAACCGACCATTCTTCTGATAACAATTTTATCTTTTTGATTTGTTCCCAATGGCCGAAGTTAGGGTTTAATTTTTCTACTTCTTGTTCCATGAATGCAATGGTCTTAGGAAGTGCAATTAACTCGCTGTTGCTGTTGAATGCTAATTCTTGTTCTTTGGCCCATGCGCTCAATTGCATAAATGACGGTACAATCAGCGCTGCAATGAATTTTTTATCGTCACCACCCACTACCATCATTTGTTCGATAAATGGACATTCTTTCATTTTGTTTTCAATCACTTGAGGGGCAATATATTTGCCTCCTGCAGTTTTAAACAACTCTTTTTTTCGATCGGTGATCTTTAAAAATTGTTTGCTGTTATGTTCCAACCAAATACCAATATCTCCGGTGTGAAACCAGCCATCTGCAGAAATTACTTCTGCTGTTAGATCAGGGCGATTGTAATAGCCTTTCATTACATTTTTTCCTTTCGCTAAGATCTCACCATCCTCCGCCATTTTTATTTCAACTCCGGGAATTGGCATGCCTACCGTACCAATACAACGACCTTCTTCTTCAATCCTATTCACACACAATACCGGTGAAGTTTCTGTTAACCCATAACCTTCAATCACTTGAATGCCTGCAGCTGAAAACAATGTGATTAACCGAGGTTGCATAGCTGCTGCACCGGTTACAATAAAATCAACTTCACCCCCTAATGCTTCACGCCATTTACTGAATACCAATTTTCGCGCAATATTTAATTGAAACGAGTACCACAAACCATTGCTTTCTCCAATCTTGTATTGTAATCCTAAATCTATCGCCCAATAGAATAGTTTTTTCTTGAAGCCAGTCAATTCAACACCCTTGGCCATTATTTTTTCATAAACCTTTTCCAATAAACGCGGAACAGTGGTAAATGTAAACGGTTTGATATCTTTCAAATTTTCACCAATAGTATCCAAATTCTCAGCATAATGAACATGCATGCCAAATGATAAATAGGCGTAAAATACCATCCGCTCAAAGCTGTGGCATAATGGTAAAAAACTAAGCGTGCGTTTCCCCGGGTCGAATGGAGTAACTTGACGAACACCATCAATGTTACTCACGATGTTGTTATGTGTAAGCATTACACCCTTTGGATTGCCCGTGGTTCCTGACGTGTAGATGATCGTAGCTACATCTTCGTAATTTACTTGCGCCTTACGTTTGTTGATTTCATCTACATCTATTTCATTTGGAAGAATGGAGTACAATGCTTGTAATTCATCAAATGCTTCAAATGAATAAATTCCCTTTAATGAAGGCACTTTCGCATATAAGTTTTTTACTTTGTTATAGATTTCAGCATTACCTACAAAG
>CALMND010000418.1 GCA_937868565.1 uncultured Bacteroidota bacterium
TACATTGTACTTACCCGGAAGGTTATAACAAACCGTAACAATATTATCTGTAGAGGTCGAAGGGGAACCTCCGTCAAATTTCCAATTTAGTTTCTGAACACCACCGGCCATTGTATCCGTAAGATTTACATAGGTAATGCATTGACGCGAACAAATGGTATCATACTTTTCGGAAGTCGTAAACTTCACATTGGTAACCGGCCTGCAATCAATTACGCGAACGCTCACGGTATCCAATCTTGTACATCCCGGCACTCCATTATAACCCGATACCAGAGTGTAAACAACAATGCTAGGCAACCTGGTTGGTGCATTTACAGTAACCGCATTATTATTAACAGGCGTTAAAATTGAGGTAATTTTTGGATTATATGGCGATAGCCAGGTATAAGTAGGAACCACACCAAATTGCAGATTTGTATTTTTATTTATACCTGTTAAGGTAAGAATATTGTCAACTGCTCCCGGATTCAAACCAACGTAACATACCGTATTGGTAGCAAGGCTATTAATAGTTGGAATTGAAATTGCAGTAATTGGCCTCGGCAATACCGTAACCGTTACAAGTCTTGGAAGCGATACACACTCCCTCGAATCGTGCACCTCAACCGTATACGTTGTTGTGTTTTGAGGAAAAGCCTGAACGGTTTGCGTAAGGTTATTACTTAAACTAATCGGTGGGGCATTCGCAGCTTCTTTCCAGGTATACGTAAATGAATTTGCCGAACCTACAACCAAATTCGGAGGACCAACATTTGTTATACTCAATTTTAAGGAATCACCTAAACACATGGCGGGCAAAGGCGGAACAACATTTATCGTAAACTGTGGTGTAACGGTAACCGTTATAACCACCGAACCTGAACAAATAGAAGTTGCACCGGTTACGGTATATTGTGTAGTAGTTGGAGGTCTTACAGTAGTAGATGGCCCCAGTGAGTAGGTCATGTTATAAGGGTTGTAAGGGAACCAAACATAGGTAGCAGCTCCCGACACATTTAAAACAACAGGTTTTGAGTATTTAGGGTCGTTATTTGTAATACATGTGGTTTGACTGGACTGTGAATATTGTAAAACCAAAGGACTCAATAAACCTACAGTAAACACAGCCGTGCTGGTACATCCACCACCGTTAGATGCCAGAACAGAATACGTTGCAGGGGCAATCGAGGTTCCCGGCACCACAGATATGGACTGTTGGGCAATCGCATTGGTAAACGTAGAACCGGTCCAGGTATAGGACTGACCTCCCAAAGCGGTAAGTGTTGAGGTGAAACCGGCACAAACCGACGAGGCAGGAAACGCGTTAAAAGTGATGGCCGGAATATTACCAACTGTTACTGTGGTTGAACTTACACCAAAACAGCCAAAACCATTCCCCGCGGTAGCGGTATATATTGTTGTTAAGGTAGGTGTGGAGACGACTGTCGGACCAAACGGCGCGTTTAAAGAACCTGCGGGAGACCAAGTAAACGTGACGGGATTAACATTACAACTTGCCGTTAGCGTAGAGGATTGATTATTACATAAGGTGGTCTGCGACACGGCAATATTGACGGAAAGTGTGGCCAGCGGATCTATACCAATGGTTATGGAGTTCGTGCCAACGCAACCCAGAGGATCTATGGCTGATATAGTATAGGTAGCATTAGTTGAAGGGGTAGACACTGCCGAACTGGAAGGTGCCGGAGCTACTGCAAATGTTCCTGCGGTTGGAGGTGCCAGCCAGGTGTAGGTGTAATTAGGAGCGCCTGAAATAGTAATGGTAGAAGGCAACCCGGGACAAACAGAATAACTGGTTGGTACCGGAGTAAAACTCAGACCGGGCAATAAAGTGACCGTTACAAATTGTGATGCCAACGGGGCCGTAGGACTTTTACATCCCGCACTATCCGCGGCCGTTATCACATAAACAGTAGTTATGGTTTGGGTTATACCCGGAAAAAGACCAGGGAAATTTACACTTGGACTAACCGCCGAAATGGTTTGTGGCGCAACAGCACCCAACGTATAGCTGGTCAGTGAACCCGTGCCTATGGCTGCCAGGGTAAAAGGAACACCCGCACACACAGTAGAAGTACTTGCCGTTAGTGAAACGTTCCCAAGGGTTCTCAGGCCAACTGCAATCGTTGACGTACCCACACAACCGCCACTATCTACGGAAACTGTATAAGCATTTAAAGCAGCTAGGGATAAAACCGAAGCAGAATGTGTAATCACGCTCGAACCCGGAGGAGTGCCAACAAGGGTTCCGCCACCAGGCGCGACAAACGTATAAAAGTTAGTATTCGAAGGATTACCGGTTGCTGTTAACGTAAAGGTTGTGTTCGGACAGACGGAAGCGGAAGAAGCTGAAAGCGTAAAATTAGAGCTTATACCTAATAAACCCACAGATATGGTGGAAGTAGCTATACATCCGGCACTATCGGTATCTAATATATAGGTATGCGGAAATCCTACCGGGGAAATAGGTACACTATGATTTGAACAACTCAGACTCGGGCTCAGCACAGGAACTGTGGGTGAACCGGCTGTTATCGTATAGTCTGCGGTGAATGTATTATTACCCGCTGTTATTAAGGTACCATCTAAAGTGGCACAAAGATTTAACGTGCTTCCGGCACAAACTGACGGAGAAGATGCTGTTAAAACACGCGTCAGAGTAAATGAATCAATGGAAACAGTTCCAGTGCCTTGACATCCCGCACTATCCACACTAACTGTATATGAATAAGGGAAAGAAGGTGTAATAGGCGTTTGAACCAAAATAGGATTAAGTGTAGAAGTTTGGGTGTTTGTTTGCGTGATCGTGTGAGTTCCGGGTACAGTAAACGTGTAATTTGTACCTGCACCACCTGAAGAAAGCACATTTACAGTACTTCCCGGGCAAATGAGCGCAGGTGTAGCCGTGAAATTTGGAACAATTACCATCTTGCTTATAGTAATCTGCGAGGTACCCTTGCAACCGGCACTATCCACGCTAACACTAAAAGTATGAGCTAATAACAAAGGTCCTGTAGGAAAAGTAACGGAAGAGGTAATGGCTCCCGGTGCAATTGTCGTTTTGGTTTGAACAGTATTAAAGGTTAGAGAGGTATAGCTACTAATAGCTCCAACACCATGATTGGTTCGCAAAACAACACTGGTGTTAGGGCAGGCCGAACCACTTGGAGCAGAAACAGGAATAAGCTGAGTATTTAAGGTTAGAAGCCCGATTTGTAAACTGGCACTGCCTATACAGCCATTAAAGTTGGCATTAACCGAATAAGTTATGGGGCCATTTAACTGCGCTAATGTTGGTGTGTGACCGCGCGTGCTTAGCGTTGAGCTACCGGGCAGTGCTATCACTGGAGGGCCAGGTGCAAAAGCAGTAAACGTGTAGTTAATCCCCCCGCTGGCACTTAGCGTAAGCGCAGAGTTTGGGCACATAGAACCGGAGAGTATGGCTCCTGCGGGGCTTAAAAGCGATAAAGTGGGGGTAATGGTAGCAATTCCAATCGCAATCGTTTGCGTACCGGTACAGCCGTAATAATTCACCTTTACCGTAAAATCGGTAGGCGAGTTAATGGTTCGGGTAACCGGGTTACCGGTAAAGAAAAATGGACCAGGCCCCAGCGAAGCCGTCCAGGAATGGGCTGCGCCACTGGTTTGCGTGGCTGCGCCAATCACAGCGGTCATTGTAACCTGTGAGCCCGGGCAAACCGAGGCTGCAGAAGGTGTAATAGTTAAAGGAACAACGCTAATCGTACTAACCTGAGTTGTGGCAGCCAGGGTACAGGTTCCGGCGGCACCGGTATGGGTAAGAACAGCCACGTAAACGCCGGCCACAGTAGCCGTAGTATTTCCAATCAAGGTGTTGGAAAACACAGCATTGTTAGGATTAGTCCATTGAATACCCGTTGTTACCGTATTTGGCGTAAAATTAGTGGTAGGAGTATTTACCGCACCCGCCGTTGCCGTTAATGAGAGCGGAGCCCCCAGACATAACGTAGTGCTGGCCGGGGCAACACTGAGGTTGGCCTTTTGCACGTTAATCGTAAAGTTTTTCGTGACCGTACATCCCTGAGCAGTTGTGCCAATCATCGTATAGGTGGTATTAGCCGTTGGGGTATGTATTGCAGGATTACCGATAGCAAGGGTGGTTGTTACACCACTGGTTTTAGCCACCCAAACATAGCTAGCTGCTCCGCTGCCCGTTAGAGTAGCTGTGTAACCGGCACATAAGGCTGAAACGGAGGCATTTGCACTGGTGCCGGTAATATTTACATTCCCGTTGGTTGGACAAACAATTTCAATAGTACTAGCCACGTTTTGGCAGGGGGCTGGATTACCAACTGTATAGGCAAAGGCAGTTATCGTATATATTCCGCAAGCAGTATAACTAATTAGAGCAACACTGCCGAAAGGAACCGGAGTAACGGTAGTGCTTTGCCCGAGGGGTGAAATGACAGTCCAACTATAACTGCCCTGGCCCGGAGGTGAGCAAGCAGAGAAAGTCGAAATCTGCACCGCGGTTGTATAAGTAATCGGGCCAACATAGCACTGCACAACAGGATTGGTCGTAAACTGCATCTGAGCCTTTGAGAACTGTGAAATTATCAGAGAGACTATTATTAAACAAGAATAAAGTATTCTTTTCATAGTGGATGTTTATATGGCTAAGTTACTAAAAATGTTTTTATTAGATTAATTTTTCACTCATTAGAACCTATGCTACAATAACCCGTAAATATAGTTAGACTTAATTAAATTAACAAATCTTATAAATCTTGTCGTTTTTGGCTCCAAACCTGCGTAAAAGTGGTCATTTTACTGAAACTTAATCTTAAAGCCAAAATGAAGTTATAAAAAAGCGATTGTTAGAAGTGCAAAATCAGGAAGTTTTTAAATTATAGTGGATTCAATAAAGGACCCTTACTTTTTTACCTCCTTTTACAATTCTGAGTTTTAAAAACAAATCAACATTGGCTTGTGGCTAATGGCTAATTGAATAATTTCGCTCACGGAATTTATAATCATTTTATGCAACTAAAATACTCTACGCCAAAAAAAGCAATATTATTACTGGAAGACGGAAAGATTTTTGAAGGTAAAGCGGCTGGAAAAACGGGAACTACGTCAGGTGAAATATGCTTTAATACCGGTATGAGCGGTTATCAGGAAATATACACTGACCCTTCGTATTACGGGCAGGTGGTGGTGATGACAAACGCACATATTGGTAATTATGGTGTGGAAGCAAGCGAAGTAGAAAGCGATTCCATTAAAATTTCGGGCATGATTTGCAAGAAATTCAATACTGGTTTTTCGCGACCCAGAGCTCAAAAAAGTCTGCAGGAATATTTTGAGGAATCCGACATTGTTTCTATTTGCGAAGTGGATACGAGAGCCATTGTTAGATACATACGTGATAAAGGAGCCATGAATTGTATTATCTCCTCAGAAATATTGGATGTTGAAGAACTTAAAAAATTACTGGCAAAAGTTCCAAAAATGGAAGGCTTGGAGCTTTCTTCAAAAGTAAGTTGCAAATCGGCTTATCACTTTGGTAACGAAAAAGCCAGCCATCGCGTTTCTGTAATAGATTTTGGTGTTAAGAAAAATATTTTACGTTCTCTGGCGGAAAGGGATTGTTATTTGAAAGTGTTTCCTATGCAGGCCACTGTTAAAGAAATTCTTGAGTTTCAACCAAAAGGCATTATGCTTACGAATGGTCCGGGCGACCCGGGCGCAATGAAAAAAGAAAGTGCTTTGGTAAAAGAATTAGTAGACTCAGGTCTCCCTGTTTTTGGAATTTGCCTGGGCCATCAGCTATTGGCGCAATCTCAAGGTATTAGTACTTATAAAATGCATGCGGGTCACCGGGGCATTAATCATCCGGTTAAAAATTTAATAAGTGGGAAGTGCGAAATTACCTCACAAAATCATGGCTTTACGGTAAGCGAAAAAGATATTAAAAATAATTCCAATATTGAAATAACCCACCTTAATCTAAATGACAATACTATAGAAGGTATTCGGTTAAGAGATAAAAAAGTATTTTCTGTTCAGTATCATCCGGAATCCAATCCGGGGCCTTACGACTCCAGGTATTTGTTTGATGAGTTTGTGAACAATATGAAGAGGGCGTAACATCTCTACTTCGCCGATTCAACTGATAGATTAACTAGCCAGTCGAACCTCAAAAAGTACTTTTTATAAAATACGCTTTCTCTTGAATTGACATTTCAACAAACTGAGTACGGCGCAAAAGAAGCAAAAAATCAAGATTTATTACCAAACGTGCATGGGTAATAACCAGTATTAAAAGATTTTTGAATGCAGACTATTCAATTCGCGCGCCCGGATGCTATCTCATGCCGGTAATAATTGATGGGATTTTTTACAGCCCGTCCTTTGTAATTACCAAACCAATAAGAACAAACAGCAATTATTTTTTCAGAGCTGCTTTCAGATTCGCATCGAGGGCATCCAAAAACTCTTCTGTATATAAATAGTGTTCGCCATGGTTTACCTTGTTACCAAAAGCACAAACGGCCAGATCTTTTGTCATTTTACCGCTTTCAACCGTTTCTACGCAAACTTTTTCAAGTGTTTGGCAAAAATTAATTAATTCGGTATTCCCGTCCAATTTGCCACGGAACTCCAAGCCTCTTGTCCACGCAAAAATACTGGCGATAGGATTTGTTGAAGTAGGCTTACCAGCCTGATGCTCTCTGTAATGACGAGTTACAGTACCATGAGCAGCTTCTGCCTCCATGATTTTTCCATCGGGAGTAACCAATACTGAAGTCATTAAACCCAAAGAGCCAAATCCCTGAGCAACGGTATCTGACTGCACATCGCCATCATAATTTTTACAAGCCCACACAAAATTACCGTGCCATTTTAAAGCCGATGCCACCATGTCGTCAATTAAACGGTGCTCGTATGTTATTCCGGCGGCTTCAAATTTAGTTTTGAATTCAGCTAAATAAATTTCTTCGAAAATATCTTTAAAACGTCCGTCGTACTTTTTAAGTATGGTATTTTTAGTGGACAAATACAAAGGCCACTTTTTACTTAAAGCCATATTAAAACAGGAGTGGGCAAAACCGCGAATAGACTCCTCTGTATTGTACATGCTCAAAGCAACCCCCGGTCCTTTAAACTTATAAACTTCGTATTCAATTTCTTTTCCGTCGTCACCAATAAATTTCATCATTAGTTTTCCTTTACCCGGAACAACCATATCCGTTGCTCTATATTGATCACCAAATGCATGGCGCCCAACAATGATGGGTGCTGTCCAGTTAGTTACCAAACGCGGAACATTTTTACACACGATGGGCTCGCGAAATACGGTACCGTCCAAAATGTTACGAATAGTGCCATTTGGGGATTTCCACATTTGTTTAAGATTAAATTCTTTCACCCGTGCTTCATCGGGAGTAATGGTGGCACATTTAATACCAACCTGATATTTTTTAATAGCCTCCGCGGAGTCAATAGTAACTTGATCGGAAGTCGCGTCGCGGTGCTCAATTCCCAGATCGTAATATTTAATATCTACGTCCAGATAGGGAAGAATTAATTTATCCTTAATGAACTTCCATATAATACGGGTCATTTCATCTCCATCAAGTTCAACTACAGGGTTAGCTACTTTTATTTTACTCATTGCTATTAATTTTGATTTAAAAAAATTAGAGCACAAATTTATAAAAGCTAAGCCAATCGCCAAGCTTTTAAACAGGATTTTTATATGTTTTTTCTGTTATATTTGAACAAAATATTTTAAATGAAATTTCACAAAGAAGGTTGGCCAAGTTTATTAATAGTTTTGGTTTTTAGTGCTATTTTAATATTTATTGCACGTCATTTTTTTCCCACATTTGCAATTGCACAGTGGTTTGCTTACCTGGCCAGTGGCTTTCTTACCATTACCATCTTACAATTTTTCAGAAACCCTACGCGTAAGTTCACCCTGGGTGAAAATCTAGTCATTGCCCCGGCCGACGGAAAAATAGTTGTTGTTGAAGAAACCAACGAAGGAGAATACTTCAAAGACAAACGTTTACAGGTAAGTATTTTTATGAGTCCTACTAATGTTCATATTAACCGCTATCCCATAGCGGGCATCGTGTCGTTCTTTAAATATCACCCGGGTAAATTTTTGGTTGCCTATGACCCTAAAAGCAGCACCGACAATGAACGCACCACGGTGGTGGTGAAGCATAAAAACGGCAGTGAAATACTTTTCAGGCAAATTGCCGGAGCTTTAGCCAGAAGAATTGTTTGGTATTGCAAAGAAGGAGATGTTGCCGAGCAATGCCAGCAAATGGGCTTTATTAAATTTGGTTCGCGGGTAGATTTATTTTTTCCTGTTGGTACTAAATTAAATGTTAAGATTGGTGATGTTGTTCGGGGTTCACAAACCGTACTGGCCGAAATTTAAGGAGATTTAGGTACAGACGGCTAAGAAAAAAAAATCATTTTTGTTTATTAAACTAAAATGATTTGTACTTTTAATAAGAGCTAATAATTCACTGATTGCACTAAAGTATAATAATATGGAATTTCAAAACAATAAATCTGTAGGTATTAAAACACAGTTACTCAGCGATGACGAATTTTTTAATGAACTACGTGAAAGAGAATACGGCAGGTTAGACATAAATGGTCAAACCTATCTGGATTATACAGCTGGAAATTTATATGCCAATTCTCAAATAAAGGCGCATCAGGATTTATTGTTGGGGAATGTATTTGGAAATCCACATTCTACCAACCCCACTTCACGAAGGGCAACTGCATTGGTGGAAGAAACCAGAAAAAGAATTTTAGAATTTTTTAATGCCAAAGATTATATCTGCATTTTTACGCAAAACGCTTCGGGTGCTTTAAAAATTGTAGGGGAGTGTTATCCCTTTAACGACAAAAGTACCTTTCTTTTATTGGCAGATAATCATAATTCAGTAAACGGCATCAGAGAATTTTGTCATAGCAGGAAAGGAACTGCAAAATATATTCCAGTGCAGTATGAAGATTTGCAGATAAATGAAGACCTTCTTAAAAAGGAATTGGACGAAGCGCCGCAAGGTGAATCAAAATTATTCGCCTTCCCTGCGCAATCGAATGTTTCAGGCGTGAAGCACGATTTAAAATGGATTAAGTACGCTCAGGACAGAGGTTTTGATGTATTACTGGATGCAGCCGCGTTTGTACCAAGTTCCCGTTTGGATTTGTCGCAAGTAAAACCAGATTTTGTTTCCATCTCTTTTTATAAAATATTTGGTTATCCAACGGGGCTCGGTTGTTTGCTAATGAAGAAAACGGTTTTCCCTAAAATGGTGAAACCCTGGTTTGCGGGTGGTACTGTTTCTCTGGTGTCGGTATCCAGTCAAAATCATTTTCTAACTAACTCACACGAACGATTCGAAGATGGAACTTTAAATTATCTCGATATTCCAGCTATAAAAATTGGCCTTGATCATATTTCTTCAATAGGTATAGAGAGAATTTCCGCAAGGGTCAAGTCCCTTATTGAAGTTTTGACTTCAGAGCTCAAGGAGATAACGCATAGTAATGGCCAACCGCTTGTTAAAATTTTCGGGCCTCAAGATTTTGCAAACAGAGGGGGAAATATTATTATGAATTTCTTTGATAGCCATGGCGATGCATACCCCATTGCGCAAATTGAGAGCATGGCCAATAGAAATATGATTTCCATTCGTACAGGTTGTTTTTGTAATCCCGGTATTGATGAAATAAATAATTGCATTACTACCGAAGATATTTCAAAATATTTTGTGGGCAGGGAGAATGGAGATTATTGTGAGACTGTTACTTTTCTGGGTAAAATGAGGGGGTCGGTGCGCGTATCCGTGGGATTGGCAACCAACGCAAATGACCTTGTTAAGTTTATTAACAAGATACGGTCGCTTCAAGATAAGACTGTTTTCGGAGGTGTAGCTGCATAAATCTTGTTCGAAAGGCAAAACTTAATTCGAACTTAGCCCTTACAACCATATGCTACCGAATAAAAAAATACTTGCCATTTGTGGCAGTACCCGCTCGCACTCCGTAAATCTTAGTTTAATTAGAGCCATTCAAAATCTTGTTTCCAATAATTGTGAAGTCATTGTATTTAATGCGCTTGAAGAGATCCCGAATTTTAATCCGGATAAGAATAATGACGAATCTCCAAAAACTGTGACAACTTTTAGGAAACTAATAAAGGATTCGGATGGTGTTTTAATTTGCACGCCCGAATATGCTATGGGAGTACCCGGCAGTTTAAAAAATGCAATCAATTGGACCGTTTCTTCCTGCGAATTTTCTCATAAACCTACCGCCCTGATAACCGCATCTTCGGTAGGTGAGAAAGGACACGCCTCTTTGTTAGAAACTCTGAAAATAATTGAATGTAACATAACAGATGAAACCCAATTACTCATTTCGTTTGTAAAAACAAAAGTGAGTATGGATGCGGAAATTACGGATGAGAAAACATTAAAAGAAGTAAAGGATTTAGTGTTGGCTTTTGAGAAATTGATTGGCTCACTTAAATAAGAGATGATTGTTTTGATTAAAGAATGAATAAGGGAATTAAGTCCAGTGTAACCGAAAGCCCTATTCCGTTACATGAAGAGGCATAGTGGGTAAGCGACGTGTTTTTTCCATTGATTACAAGTGCGTCTTGAATAAGCGAAAGCCGGCTTAGCACGCACGGAGGCGAAGCTTGGACAGAGGCTTAGGTAGGTGGACCATTTTAAAACATCCTCGTTACAGACGAGGACGAGAGGGTTAATAAAACGCTGTGTGCAGGATTAATCCTTAATCTATTTGAAAATTCAACAATTCGGTTTTGTTTACTTTCTATATTCTTTTCACATTAATCATCATTCTGCCACCACCTTCAAGCTATGGGTTTCTGAGTCACTTGTTATTTTCAAATAATAAATTCCTTTAGCAAAGGTACTTATATCAATTTCTTGTTTTTGATTTTCAGAAATGATGATGTCTATTAATTGCCCCAGGTGATTGCTGATCAGCATTTTTTTTAATCCATCCTCCTTAAATTCAATCACAAATTTACCAGAGTTTGGATTGGGGATAATTTTAATACCTCCCTGTAACCGCTCAACTTCTTTTATATCGGTGCATTCGTCAACCATTAACGAAAATGTTTTGCTCGAAGAGCACGAATTTAAATCTATTCCAATTACCGAATAATTGCTTGAACTGCTTGCAAGTACTGTAAACACTGGCGTGCTCACATTCGTTGGAAGCCAAGTGTAATTGGTGGCACCGCTCACAGTAAAAGTAGCGAGTTCGCCTAAACAAACTGTAGAATTTTCTATTGTGAGAGCGGGTGTGGCAAAAACAGTAATGGTGCTTATAGCTTTTGCAGAACATCCATCAGAACTTATGCCTGTAACCGTATATGAACTTGTTACCGTTGGACTAACCAAAGGACCACTGCTGTAAGTGTAGGAAATAGCCCCGTTAGGCACTAAGGTGAAGGTATTGCCTGAACATACAGTGCCGCTGTTAACTGAAACAGTAGGATTTTGATAAACAGATACGTTGAGTGTTTGTGTAGATATTCCGCAAGCGTTTTGAGCTGTTAAACTAAAAATACCTGAGCTAAGCGCGGTAGTTGCGATGGAGTATACATCGCTACTCGAAATTATCCAACCTGCTGGTAATGACCAAGTGAATGAACTTGCACCTGCTACCACGGGTGTGCTGTAGGTGTATGAAACGCCGAAACACGTGCTGGTAGCTCCGTTAATGGCGGAAGGTGAGGGCCCAACCTGGCAGATGTCGAATTTTGCAAGAAAGGGGTCACTGGCGTTTCCACCAAAAATAGGCTGATGACTTGAAGCGCTTGCAATGACTGTACCAGTGGATGAACCAGTAGTGCCGACAATGTATAATAAGCCACTCAAACTCAAAGAGGCAAAACCACCTTCTTCAGAGCCTGTGCCACCGTAAAAGCTTCCTTCAAGACGCGTTCCATTGGCATCAAACTTTACAAAATAAATGTCGCCGTTGCCCCCACCATAGGTTGTTTGATGGCCGCCAAGAGTAGCTAATGCTGTGTTATTATTTGATGTAGTGGTAACGCCTGTAAGAAAAACGTTTCCTGCTGCATCTACCGCACATGAATTTCCGCTCTCTCCTCCAGAACCGCCGTAGTAAGTACCCCACTGGCGCACACCGTTACTATTCATCTTCACAATAAAGGCTTCCTGACCGCCGGCGGGCAATGTTTGATGCGTTCCTGGTGTGGCTATTACAGTTCCAGGCGAGGCTACGGAATACGTATTACCTGATAAGTACACATTACCTAAAGCATCCGTTGCGCAATCTAATCCGAATTCTTGGTTATTACCATAATACGTTCCCCATAACCTTGTACCCGAAGCGTTGAATTTTACCAAATAGGCGCTGCCTGAGCCTGCAACCGACTGCTGGTGGCTTCCGCTGGTAGCAATGATATTGCCGGCTGTTGTTGAAGAGTAACCACACAAGTAAACATTATTGGATGCATCGGTGGCGCAAGAAAAGCCACGATCGTCGCTTGTTCCACCGTAAAATGTTCCCCAGTATTGTGTCCCGTTTAGTGGATTAAATTTTACCAAGAAAGCCTCAAAGCTGCCTCCACCATTAGCAGGTTGATGAGCTCCGTTGGTGAATATGCCACTTGAAGAATAGTCGGTAGTACCGGCAACATAAACGCCATCGCCAGCCAGAGCGCATGCATTGGGAAACTCGTTGTTTGAACCGCCAAAATAGCTGCCCCAAATTCGAATGCCGTTGCTATTGAATTTTACAAGGTAACCATCATAATTTGAACCAGAAAAAGAAGAATGTGTAGATTTAAAGGTGCCTGATGTGGCTATGCCGGTAGTTGATCTTGTTAATCCAGTGAGATAAACATTGCCTGTAGTTTCAGCTGCACAGGAAATACCTGTTTCGGTATTAGTGCCCCCATAAAATGTGCCCCAAAGGCGAACACCATTTTCGTCGAACTTTGCCAAAAACGCATCGTCGCTGCCTGCAAGTGTTGTTTGATGGGTTCCTGAAGTTGCAATGATGGTGCCACTTGTCACGGTATTTCCCGAAAAATAAACATTTCCAAAAGCATCATTCGAACTGGAGTGACCATACTCTGACCCATTTAGTACAAAAGGTCCGCCATAGTAGGTGCCCCATAAACGTGTAACAGGATCTATTATTAACTCATAGGTTGGATCGTAATTTTCAATCTCAAAACTCAAAATATCTTTCGTTAATAGCCACCTTGATTTTAGCGTTTTTCCATTTTGAAAAACTACCGGCGCATCTTCCTTTACGGTGCCAAGTTCTGTGCTTAATAATAACGAACCGTCTTTATCAAAACTAATTTCAGCACCTTCTACTTTTAATTGAATTTTTTTATAATCTGTATTGGGTGCAACAATGTAATCGTGTTTTAACTCGCCTTTTTTTTCGTAGTAATGTAAATCTATGCCCTGATATAAATTTTTTAGAAGGATACCTTTATAACTTTTAACGTTTAGCGCACCATTGGGGCAAGACGCCAAATAATAATTGTTATAACCCTGCAAGGCTTCATCGGTTAGAGCTGTAAAATTTTTATTGACATTTATCCAATTCAAATCAATACGGTAAATGGTTTGCATTAGTTGATCATTTTCTAACTGTATAGGCGGAAGAGCAAATTCACACGGTTTTCTTGTCTCTTTTTTTGAGCGCGTTTTTGTTTCGAATTTGTAGAGCTGATAACTTACACCGGTTTTTTTAATATGAACAGCCAAATTGCCTGTTACGCTGCCAAACAATACATCTGGTCTTGGTTTAAAATTTTGGTCATATACCTGGCCTTTGTTTTCGGTAAATACAACTGCATTTACATGAGTTGGGTTTGAATTTTTTGAATTGAAATTTCTTGCATGTAAACCCATGCAGAATAGGCTTAGTATTAAAAGGTGTGTGTTTTTTTTCATGTATAGCACTCTAATTTTTTGTTACTGTAAATATAAATTATTTTTGGGCAAGAATCCTGCATACCACCACGAGGCGACGCGCTTCGCCAAACAGTTTAGGTTTTGATGCAAGCTAGGGCAAACGGGGGGATTTTAAAACGTCCTCATTACAAACGAGGACGAGGGGGTTTGCATTTTGCTGTTTCAATCGCCTTATTAAATTTTAACTTATGGCGTTGCAAACGACATTTTAAAACGTCCTCTTTACAAACGAGGACGAGGGGGGGCTCGGTATTCACTTTTTATCAAAAAGACACCTATTATTATTGTTTTAACATGGGTGGTGCCATGGGAGAACTCCGTACCTGGAAAAAAGAAAAGGTAGATGAATTGGTTCTATTCTTAAGAAAAAGAAAACGGCAAATGTTTATTAATACCTTCCGGATGAAGAAAATTGAGGTGTTTTACAATGGCGACGTTGTATCAAAAAT
>CALMND010000419.1 GCA_937868565.1 uncultured Bacteroidota bacterium
TAATACTCGATGGTTTTGTTAACCCTTTTTATAAATTATCAATAAAATAATTACAAATTTTTTCCATCAAATGCGCTCTGTCTTTACCCAACACATTGTGTGGATGACCCGGATACAAATAATAATCCAGCTGCACGCCTTTATCCACCGCTTTTTTCTGATACATCACACTGTGCTGCCAAACAACTACGTCGTCCTGCGCACCATGAATCATCAATAGTTTTCCTTTTAATTTATCCACGTGGTTGAGTAAGTTATTTTTTTCGTAGCCCTCTTTGTTTTCTTGAGGTGTATCCATGTAACGTTCGCCGTACATTATTTCGTAATAGCTCCAGTCAATTACCGGGCCACCACAGGCGCCAACTTTGAACACACCAGGATTGCGGGTCATTAAAGAAGTAGTCATAAAACCTCCGTAACTCCAGCCATGCACGCCTAAACGGTTACCGTCCACATATGGCAAAGACTTTAAATACTCTACGCCCTTCAATTGGTCTTCCATTTCTTTAGTGCCCAATTGTCTGTGTATTGCCTGCTCGAAGTCTTTTCCTCTGTATGAAGTTCCGCGACCATCCAAAGTAAATACTATAAATCCTTTTTGTGCCATGTATTGGTACCATAGCTCTCCGCCTGCCATCCATCGATTGGTCACCATTTGTGAATGCGGGCCGTTATACAAATAAACCAATACAGGATATTTTTTCGTGCTATCGAAATCAACCGGCTTAAATAAACGGCAATACAAATCTGTGCCTTCACCGTTTTTGATACTGAAAAGACTCCAGTTTCCCAACTTGTAATCTTTAATTGGATTTTCCGATTTAAAAATAGTGTTATATTTTCCTGTTGAAGCATTTACCAAGCGGTACTCAGCGGGAGTATAACAAGAGGAGAAAACGTCAATCATAAATTCACATTTTTTATTCATACTCGCACTATGGTAACCGTTACCTTCTGTTAATCGGGTCATTTTACCACTTTTTAAATTCACAGAGTAGAAATCCTGATTCACAGGGCTTTGTTCGTTAGCGGCAAAGAATAAATTTTCTCCTTTTTCATCCATACCGTTATCTGCTTTTACTTCCCACTTGCCCTTGGTAAGTTGTTTTACGAGCTTACCATCAACGGTATATAAATAAAAATGCGTATACCCATCTCTGCGGCTTTGCCATATAAATTGTTTCGGATTGTTTTTCACAAATAGCATAGGAGTCAAAGGCTCAACGTATTTATCATCTTTTTCTTCAAATAAGGTTTTAATAAAATTACCGGTTGTTACGTCGTATTCATTTAACCAGCAATGATTTTGTTCGCGGTTAACGATAGCAATATAAATTTTTGTTTCATCAGGGCTCCAGGCAACGTTCGTCAGATATTGTTCTTGTGGGCCTTCGGTTTTTATTGGAGTAATGGTTCCGTTTTTTAAATTATAAACATGAAGGGTTACATAATGACTCTTGTTGCCTGCCATTGGGTATTTAATATTTTTGTTTTGTGCAGGGTAGCTTGTCCAATCAATAATAGGATAATCCGTTACGTCTGTTTGATCCATACGA
Organism: uncultured Bacteroidota bacterium; assembly: GCA_937868565.1. Classification (GTDB taxonomy): domain Bacteria; phylum Bacteroidota; class Bacteroidia; order B-17B0; family Aurantibacillaceae; genus Aurantibacillus. The sequence continues at coordinate 1,557 of CALMND010000419.1, forward strand.
TAATAAGCTAGCGCTGTGCCCTTAGGACTCCAGTAGGTCCCTTTATGAATTCCGAATTCATCGCGGTGAACAGATTTGCCGTTTACTATTTGGTAGGAGCCGTCAACGGTAACTTGTTTGGTAGGGCCGTTGTTATAAACAAAAACATTGTTGTCTTTGACATAGGCATAAATTTCGCCTTCTTTAAACTCATCCAGATTTTCAAGCGTGGCATCTGCGACTTTACGTTCCGATTTTGTAATTGTTTTTTTATCAATGGCATAAAGCCATTCACCTTTTTTGTTGGTAAAATAAAACTCGTTTTCACTTTTCCAACGCAAGCCTTCGAAGGCTGAAATGCTATCCATTGTTGCTGCGACTAGCACCTTATTTAATTCTGCGGTACTAAGTGTTTGAACAACTTTTCCATTTTCGGCACTTACAATATTGAGTTGGTTCTTATCCACGTAAGCAACCTTTTTACTGTCGGGAACATAAGTTAAATTTTGAAGACGTTTGGGAGCCAATGCGCCACGCCCTTTTAGAACCGCGTCTTGGATGGTTAGAAGTTTTGTTTGTGCATAATTGCTTGAAGCAAATATGCTCATTGTTATAACGAGCATTAAAATATTTCTTTTCATTAAATGGAATTTAAGAGCACTAAAATATTAAAAAAAAGTTGGCCAATCGTCAACTCAAAGGGGTGATTTTCGAATGAGAAAGTTCCAAAAAACCTCGCCGTTCAGAACTTAAACATCTGAGCAATAAATCCTGGCGAAAGCCCAATGACAACAGTTAAAATCGTTGTAATCATAATAACAGCTGTATTTGAAGTTTCAACAGGAACGGTTTGTTGTTCGGTGTTTGGTTTAAAGTACATAGCAATTATTACCTTCAAATAATAATAAGCTCCAATAGCGGAGGTCAAAATGGCCAGAATTAACAACCACTTAAAAGAAGTACCAATCATGGTCGTAAATACGAAGTATTTAGCAAAGAAACCTGCGGTTACCGGAATACCCGCCAACGATAACATAGCAATTGCCATACATAGTGCCAGAAGCGGATTACGTTTGCTAAGGCCGTTGAAGGCGTCAATATTTTCATTACCACCACGTGTCACATTGTACAATACACCAAAGGCAGTTATGCTTCCTATAGAATAAGCCAGAGAATAATAAACAAGAGCATCTATTGAAATATTGCTGCGAACATTTGCCAGAATTACCATCAACATAAATGCAGCATGACTGATGCTTGAATAGGCCAGCATACGTTTAACACTGTTTTGCATAGCCGCCGAGAAATTCGCAATGATTAAAGAAAGATCAATAATAAGTGCAAGAATGCCCGTCCACACTTCGCTCACACCCGCGAAACCGATTAAAAAAAGTCGCATGATAGCGGCGAATGCCGCAGTTTTTACAATAGTACTCATTAAGGCAGTAATTAAAGTGGGTGAACCTTCGTAAACATCAGGTGCCCAAAAATGAAAGGGTGCAGCAGAAACTTTAAAACACATGGCAATTAACATCATCATAACACCTACATAGAAAAACAATGGGATATCGCCCGATTTTGAAGCAATGTAAGTGCTTATTTCGCCTAAATCGAAACTACCACAAGCACCGTAAATAAGTGCAATTCCAAACAATAAAAAGGCACTTGCAAAAGAACCCATGATTAAATATTTGAATCCGGCTTCGTGACTTTTAATATCTCCTTTTTTACTTGCCGCTAAAACATACAATGGTATACTCATGATTTCAATACCTAGAAATAAAGTAGTCATGTTTTTAAAGGACGTGAGCATTAATGAGCCCACTATAGCAAATAACACCAGAGCAAAATGGTCGGTTAGGTTAGAGTCTTTTTCAAAATAATCGTTGGCCAAAATAAACCAGAAAAAAGCGGTAGCAATGATGATTCCGGAAAAAGCAATGGCAGGTTTGTCAAAACCAACCATGTTATCGAAGTAAGAAATACTCATGCCGTTTTTCCACTCTAAAAAATTAAGAGCGTAAGCTGCTACTAGGCCAAGCAGTGTAATAGGCAGTAATAGTTTTTTTACTTTAAAAATCTCGGCCAGCATGGCCACTAAACCCAGAGAACTAATTATTAAAAGACCTTTCATTTGTTTTAATTATTGTTTTTATTTACCAAACGGAATAACCAGTTTAAGGATTAATCCTTTGTGCTGCTTGGAAACATGGTTATTTCATCAATTCGATAATTGTTTTTGCCCCTTGCTCGGCCAAATCGTTTAACGGTTTCGGATATACACCAAAAGCAATTATCACAGTACAAATAATTATCAGCACCGCCTTATCGCTTGCGGCCAGGGCACCAAAGGAAAGGTTTGAATCTTTTCTTTCACCCAACATTATGTTTTGATAACTACGCAACATATAAACTGCGCCCAATATGACCGTTAGGCCGGCAAAGGCTGCCATCATCGAACTATATTGATAAACACCGTTAATTAATAAAAATTCTCCTATAAAACCGTTTGTAAGTGGCAAGGCAACGGAGCCGAGCAATACAATTAAAAAAAGTACAGCAAAATTTCCGTTCATATTTCTTATTCCTCCTAATTTATCTATCTCACGCGTTCCGGTGTGACGCAATAGAATGTCAGCAATAAAAAATAAACCGACTACGTTTACGCCATGCGCAAGCATTTGCATAATGGCTCCTTGTATGCCTTGTTGATTCGCGGAAAGAATGCCAGCGGAAATCAAACCCACGTGGGCAATGGAAGAGTATGCAATTAAACGTTTAAAATCTTTTTGCGAGATAGCGATGATGGAAGCATATATGATTCCTATAACGGATAAACCAACGGCGGTACCGCCCCATTTCTCCAAACCAAGCGGAACCATAGGCAATAACCATTTAATTGTACCAAAAGTTCCCATTTTCAACATAATACCTGAAAGTAACATGGTGCCTTGTGTTGGAGCTACAACATACGTATCGGGCTGCCAGGTGTGGAAAGGAAAAATTGGCATTTTAATGGCGAAGGCAATAAATATTAACCAAAATACTGCACCCTGTTGTGAAGCGCTTAAGCTTCTTCCCGCGTCATAAAGGTCTTGCACAGCCCACGATTTCATTCCATCCAAATTCGTGTGATTGTATAAATAAATAAGTCCAATAAGCATGAACAAGGAACCAAAGAGGGTGTAGATAAAAAACTTGAAAGTAATGACTCCCCGATTTTCTCCTCCCCATAAAAGGCAGATAAAATAAATAGGAATAAGTGCCAATTCCCAAAAAACATAAAATAAAAAACCGTCATTGGCTACGAACACTCCTACCAGAGCCATTTGCATAAGTAAAATAAGTCCGTAAAAATTATGGGAATTTTCGTAAGTGTTTTTAAACGAAGTAAGAAGAATAATTGGAACTAAAAATGTGCTTAATAAAACCATAAGCAAACTCAATCCGTCAACGCCTACCGAAAAATTTATTCTGAGAGATTCTACCCATTCGCATGAATAAGAAAGTTGTGCCGATCCGGGATTAGATTTGTACTGGAGAAAAACGACGAGTGAAAGTACAAACTCCACCGACGCGAAGAATAACGCAAGATTGCGCGAATTGCTTGTTTTGCTAAAAAACAAGATCAAAGAGGCGAGTAAAGGAAACAGTATTAATAAAACTATGAGCATAATCTAAATTCTTATTTGACTAAAAAGGTTAATAAAACAATCAAAACAACTCCCATTACCATACTTACCAAATAAAATCCAATGTTTCCGGTTTGTAATAAGCGAACCGCTGAGCCAATGTTTTTTACGGCACTTCCTACTCCGTTTACAATTCCATCAATAAGTTGAGTATCAAAAAATTTATGGAAGACGCCTGAAAGAAAATCAATCGGCTTACGAACTAATAAATCATAAATTTCGTCAACATAATATTTATTGTAAATAACTTTTTGCCAAGGTTTCAGTTTTTCTTCCTTTTCAACAGGAAGAACACCATGTTTCATAAAGAGTAAATACGTGAAATAAATCACGGTGGCAGCTCCTCCCACGGCAAGACCCATAAGCATCCATTCCGTGTCATGATGAAGAATAGAATAATTTGGGCGCTTAATAATTGGCTCTAAATTATGATGCATCCAGTTGCCCATGCCCCAGAATTCAGGCAATCCAAGCACTCCTCCAATAACAGACAATACGGCTAAAACCATCAACGGAATGGTCATTGAAGAAGGGGATTCATGCAAATGATGCTCTTGTTCATGTGTACCCCTGAAAGTTCCATAGAAGGTTAGAAACAACAAACGAAACATATAGAACGCAGTCAACATAGAAGCAATCATACCCAAAACCCAAAGTAATTTATTATGTTCGTAGGTATGCGCTAAGATTTCGTCCTTACTGAAAAAGCCACTGAAGGGAGGGATACCGCTAATGGCAATTGTTCCAATGAGCATGGTGACAAAAGTTATTTTAATTTTTCCTTTTAGTCCACCCATTTTGCGAATATCTTGTTCACCGCCCATGGCGTGAATAACGGAACCAGCACCCAAAAACAAAAGTGCTTTAAAAAAAGCATGAGTAGTTACGTGAAAAACGGCAGAGCTATAGGCTCCAACACCTAGACCTAAAAACATTAAGCCTAGTTGAGATACAGTAGAGTAGGCAAGAATTTTTTTAATGTCATTTTGAAGAAGGCCGATGGTGGCTGCAAACAAGGCAGTCGCAACACCCACTATGGCGACAGTTTCACTAGCCACATCACTGATGGAATAAAACACGTTGGAACGTGCTACCATAAAAATACCAGCAGTAACCATTGTTGCTGCGTGTATGAGTGCTGACACAGGAGTAGGGCCTGCCATTGCGTCCGGCAACCAGGTATAAAGCGGCAATTGCGCAGATTTACCCATGGCGCCAATAAAAAGTAACAAGGCGATGGTAGTTATGGTTGAAACACTTGCTGTTCCTGCTTTATCAAACACTTCACTATAAGAAATACTTCCAAAGGTGACAAAAATTAAAATGATGCCTAAAAGAAAACCAAGGTCACCAATTCTATTCATAATGAAAGCTTTCTTAGCGGCATTATTATAGGCTGTGTTTTTATACCAAAAACCTATGAGTAAATAAGAGCATAAGCCAACTCCTTCCCAACCAACAAAAGTGATGAGGTAATTGTTACCCATAACTAAAAGCAACATAAAGAACACGAATAAATTTAAATAAGTAAAGAATCTTGAGAATCCTTCATCATCGTGCATATAACCAACGGAGTAAAGGTGAATTAAAAATCCTACACCGGTTATAATGAGTAGAAATAAGGAGGAGAGAGGGTCAATTAAGAACTCAAATGGAATTTGAAGCGTGCCGGAATTAATCCATGAAAAGACATTTACAATGTTTTCTTTTTGAGAAGAACCTTGTAACTCAATAAAAATGCCAACAGAAACAACAAAGGACGCCAGAACACTTAAGGAGGCAATCATACCACTTAAGCCTTTTGAAATTTTCTTACCAAAAAAGCCATTGATTAAAAATCCTATCAACGGAAAGAGTGGTACAAGTGATGCCAGTTTAATCATATAATTTTGTCTTACTTAAATTTCTTTATTAGTGTTTTAGTTTGCTTAACAAATCAGAGTCAATGCTTTTACTGTTTCTGTAAATCATACTTAAAATCGCCAAACCCACCGCTACCTCAGCCGCCGCAACCGCCATGATAAAAAACACAAATACCTGTCCACTGGAGTCATTGTGCAAAGCGCTAAAAGCAACCAAAAGTAAATTCACCGCATTCAACATTAATTCTATGCACATAAATAAAATAATGGTGTTTCTGCGCGCCATTACTCCCACTGCTCCAATTATGAACAACACGGTGCTCAGCAAGAGGTACATGTTTATTGAAATTCCGTTAATCATTTTTTATTAGTTTATATTTCACAGTCAATAGTTTATAGCAATAAATACTAGATTACTTAATTTCTTTTTTACCTATCATTATTGCACCAACCAATGCTGACAATAACAATATTGATACAATTTCAAAAGGGAATAAAAACTCACTGAATAAAACTTTGCCAAGGTTTTTCACTAAACCAATTTCCGAATGACCATATTGTTGAATACCTAAAAGTTCTGTGCCACGCAACGCGCCCACTAAAACTACTAAGAGCAAACCTCCAACTATCCCAGCAATGGCTTTTGATATGGCCGTTTTTTGCGGCTCAGAATCCTGATTTAAATTCATGAGCATGATGACAAATAAAAATAAAACCATAATCGCACCTGCGTATACTGCAATGTGAACCACCGCTAAAAATTGCGCGTTTAGTAAAAGATAGTGCCCCGCTATGCAGAAAAAAGTGAGTACTAAATAAAGTACGGAGTTAACGGGGTTGCGACTAAACACCACCATCAAAGCGAACATAATCGCAAGAAAGGAAAGTATCCCGAAGAGCCATTGTGTAATTGTATATCCTAACATATTTTTATTTTCGTTTATAATTCAAGAAGCAACACTAAAACGAACCGAATTCTGTCTTGCTGTCCTGATTCTTAGTATCAATGTTTATTTCCTTTACCAAGTTTTTCTTGATATAATTCATTGTGTTTTAACCCTGGAATTTTTTTAAATGCTAATACTTCCGGCGTTTGACGCTTACTAATATCCACTCTTTGATTAATCGTTTCAACTAATTTATCTTTTCCATAAACAAATGTGTCGCGTTCGTATTCTGCATCCACAATCCTGTCAGTCAAAAAAATGGCTTCTTTCGGACAGGCTTCTTCGCACAAACCACAGAAAATACAACGTAGCATATTTATCTCATAGGTCTTCGCGTATTTTTCTTCGCGGTATAAACTCTCTTCTCCTTTTTTGCGCTCCGCACTTTCCATGGTGATGGCCTCTGCCGGACAAGCAACTGCACACATTCCGCAGGCTGTGCAACGTTCGGCGCCATTTTCATCACGCTTTAAAACATGTTGTCCGCGATACACAGCGGCGTATTCCCGTTTTTGTTCAGGATACATAATGGTCGGTCTCTTTTTGAACAAGTGACTAAAAGTAACGGCCATGCCTTTCACAATTGCAGGGAAATAAATTCTTTCAGCGAAACTTTGCTCTTTGTGAGATACGACAACGCTTCTGTTTGTTAATTGCATCTGTTTAGTTTTTTATAAGTTCAATAATCACAATAATAATAAAGGAATAAATGTGAAAACCTTCCATAACATTTACTAAGCTCGCTATTATTTTAATTAATTCCATTTCTAAAATTTAATATTTCCTCTAAAATATTCTACCACAACCGTTAGTGCCAAATTTAAAAGGGATAAAGGCAATAAACTCTTCCACCCTAAATTCATCAACTGGTCGTAACGGAAACGAGGTATAGTCCAGCGAATCCACATAAACACAGAAATGAAGATTAGCGTTTTAGTAAAATAAGCACCAAAACCAATTAAAGAAATTAGCCAGTGACCTTCCTGCAAACCTATAGCGGCGTATATTTCGTGAGCAAAAGGAAAATTGTATCCGCCAAAATAAAATCCGGCCATAACAGCAGAAGACACAAACATATTGATGTACTCTGCAAATAAAAACAAACCTAACTTAAACGCAGAATACTCCGTATGATATCCACCCACCAATTCCGTTTCAAATTCTGCCAAATCGAAAGGCGCGCGATTGGTTTCTGCTAAAGCGCAAACGAAGAAAATAATAAAGCCAAGAGGCTGCCAAACAATGTTCGCTAAACCTGCATCTTGTTTTGCGACGATTTCACTAAAACTCAATGTTCCGCCGGCACTAATAATTAAAGCAATTAAAGCAATGCCCATAGCTAATTCGTGACTAATCATTTGTGCAGAAGAACGAATGGCCCCTAATAAAGAGTATTTATTATTAGATGACCACCCGCCAATCATGATTCCGTATACGCCGATTGAAGTTACACCTAATAAAAAGATAACACCGACGTTAACGTCAGCAACCTGTAATGGGTACGAAGTGCCTCCTATAGTAATTGCCGGACCCCACGGAATTAAGACTCCTGCTACGATTGCAGTAACAATAAATAAAGCAGGTGCGAGTACGAATAAAAATTTGTTCGCGACATTGGGAATAATTTCTTCTTTGAATAACATTTTTCCTCCGTCGGCTAGTGGCTGTAACAAGCCCCACCAACCCGCACGGCTCGGACCCCAACGATCCTGCAATAGTCCAGCGAATTTTCTTTCCCACCAGGTAGAGTAAGCCGCGATGCCAAGAGACACAGCGAAAATTACAAGACAAATGATAGATTTATAAATAATGAATGTTAGCATATTAATTTCTTTATATTACTTATGGTTTTTTATCAATGTTCATAAAACCTAGTGCTTTTTGTTGCTTCATGGCCTGCACTTTTAGTTCGTTTAAGTGCTGATAATGATTTTGGGAAATAACTGAATTCCTGTGAATCGGAGAAGGACCTTCAATAACCCAGTCGCTTGTTTTTTTATGGTCAAAGCGACAGGAGTTACAAATAAACTCTTCTACCTCGTCCCATTGGTCTTTGCGGGCAGTCACGCGTACCACTTCTTCGCCTTTTAACCATACTCGCGTTTTACCAGAGCACTTTTTACAGTCACGGTGCGCATCAACTGGTTTAGTAAACCAAACCCGTTGTTTAAAACGAAATGTTTTATCTGTTAAGGCACCAACGGGACATACATCAATCACATTTCCTGAAAAATCATTGGTAATGGCCTGTTCAATATAAGTTGAGATTTCGGCTGCGTCTCCCCTGTGTACTACGCCATGCACACGTCCATCTGTAATTTGCTCCGCGGTTTTCACACAACGGTAACACAAAATGCAGCGGTTCATGTGTAGTTTTATTTTATCACCAATGTCAATCACCTCGTATTCACGACGTTTAAACTCGTAACGCGTATTAGCTGAACCATTTTCGTAACCTAAATCCTGTAATTTGCACTCACCCGCTTGGTCACAAACCGGACAATCCAGTGGATGATTGATTAATAAAAATTCAACGACGCCTTTGCGCGCTTCAACTATTTCGGGACTGGTATAATTTTGAACAACCATTCCGTCCATTACTTCCGTACGGCAAGACGCTACAGGCTTAGGCATGGGATTAGGATTGGCCGTGCTGCCCTGCGAAACTTTTACAATACAGGTACGGCAATAACCTCCGCTCGTTTTTAGTTTGGTATAATAGCACATAGCCGGTGGAGCAACCTCCGGGCCAATCATACGTGCTGCCTGCAGAATGGTAGTGCCCTTTGGCACATCAATTTCTATTCCGTCTATTGTTACTTTCATTTTATAATAAAGTTAAAAGTTAAAAGCTTAAAGCAAAAAAGTTGCCACGCTTAACTTAATATTGTTTATTCGAAATCTTAGTTTCCTTTTCTTTTAGTCTTATTTATTGTTTTGCCCAAAATATTTCTTAGGTTGTTTAATTACTTTTTTAAAGACTCTACTTCTGAATTAGTTCCTGTCAAACTATCCAGCAGAATGAACCAGTAATTTGACTCGTTCGCTGACTTTAAAGCAATCCGGTAATACCTCATCATTTCTTTTACCGATTGACTCGATTGAGCTTCATGAATATTTGCACCAACAGATGTTCCCGATCTTGTAAGTTGATCAATTAGTGGCACAATCACTCTGCTTTTTTCAATTTTGTTTAAATACTTTAATAAGCATATTGAAAAATCAATTGACTTTTCTTTTATATCGTATTCGTATTTTACTTTTTCTGTCAATGAACGGCAATTACAGTTTTGGCTTTTGCCTTTTTATTTTAAACTTTTGCGAGATTTAATCTATTGTAATGACTCACATCCACAAATTTTTTCTTTCTCGCTATTTCCAAAAACTCATCTTTAAAATGACGAATAGCTGCGGCTACAGGCCAGGCTGCCGCTTCTCCTAAAGGACAAATGGTTTTTCCTTCAATTTTGCTTTGTATGTCCCACAGTAAATCCACATCGCTTTCGTTGGCAGTACCATCTAAAAATTTCTTTAATATTTTTTCCATCCATCCTGTACCCTCACGACAAGGCGAACACTGTCCGCAGCTTTCGTGATGATAAAAACGTGTGAAAGTGAAAAGATTTTTTACAATACTGGTGTCTTCATCCATCACAATAAATCCACCAGAACCCAACATGGTACCTGTCAGGAATCCACCGTCGCCAAGGCTTTCATAACTCATTAAACGAGGTTCACCTTTGGCAGTTTTTAAAATTAACTCGGTTGGAAGAATTGGTACCGACGAACCTCCTGCAACAACCGCTTTCATTTTTTTGCCATTACGAATGCCACCACAATACTCTTCACTGTATATAAATTCTTCAACTGGAACTCCCAGTTCAATTTCATACACACCAGGCTTATTAATATGACCGGATGCGGAAATTAATTTTGTGCCTGTAGATTTCCCAACTCCGATTTTCGCGTATTCTTCGCCACCCATGTTTACAATAGGACAAACCGCTGCAATCGTCTCAACATTATTTACAACGGTTGGACAACCCCACAAGCCGGCAACCGCTGGGAAAGGCGGTTTAATGCGAGGATTACCACGTTTGCCTTCCAGAGATTCTAATAACGCAGTTTCTTCACCACAGATATAAGCGCCTGCTCCAACTTGTACATAACAATCGTGAGAAAAATCGGTGCCTAAAATATTTTGGCCTAACCAACCTGCGGCATAAGCTTCTGCAATCGCTTGCTCAAGAATGCGAGCTACATAAAAATACTCACCACGAATATAAATGTAAGAACGCTTGGCGCCCAGAGCATAAGAAGAAGTAATCATGCCTTCAATTAAAGCATGAGGAATTTTCTCCATCAAATAACGATCCTTAAAGGTTCCAGGCTCTGATTCATCCGCGTTACAAACTAAATAACGCGGAACGCCTTCGGGCTTAGCTAAAAAGCTCCATTTCAATCCGGTCGGGAAACCAGCGCCACCACGGCCACGCAGACCTGATTTTTTCACCTCATCCGTCACCTGATCAGGTTTCATGGTTTTTAATGCTTTTTCAACCGAAGCATATCCTCCATGCGCACGGTAAACTTCCAGTGTGTCAATCCCCGGTACTTTATCGTTGTGTATTAAAAGTTTTTTACCCATTATTTTTATAATGTATTCTTATAATCCAAATCCGTATAATTTCTTTGTTTTCCTTCCGCCTTGTATTTATCCAAAATAGAATCCACTTTATCGTAAGTTAATTTCTCATGGAAACTAGCTCCACATTGCATCATGGGTGCGGTTCCACACGAACCCAAACATTCTGCTACTTTTAAAGTAAACATTCCGTCTTTGGTTGTTTCTCCTACTTTAATGTTTAATTTTTTCTCAATGTATTTTACAATATCCTCAGCTCCGCTTAACCAGCACGAACTTGTCTGACAAACATCTAAAACACATTTCCCTACTGGTTTCAAATTAAACATGCTGTAAAAAGAAGCCACTTCGAATACTTCGATGGGTTGAATTTTTAGTATTGAAGCGACGTAATCCATTGTTTCTGCGCTCAACCATCCTCCAAACTCAGCTTGAGCAACATGCAGTATAGGTATAAGAGCGGATTTGTGTTTTCCTTCCGGATAATTTGAAATGAGTTTTTGCACTATTTTCATAGCATCCTCATTGAATTTTATCCCCGCGCGTTTGCTTTTGTTATACTCTTGTGTGCCGTGTACCTGAGCTCCCATTTAATCTTATTCTTAATTTAACTTCTTAATTCTAGTTTCTTAAATCTTAAATCCCCCTTAGGCATCCAACTCCCCTGCAATCACATTCATACTGCTCATCGTAATAATGGCATCTGAAAGCATAGCACCCTTTATCATTTCAGGATAAGCCTGATAATAAATAAAACAAGGTCTTCTGAAATGCAAACGAAAAGGTGTTCTGCCTCCGTCGCTAATTAAGTAAAACCCTAACTCTCCATTTCCTCCTTCCACACAGTGATAAACTTCTCCTTTCGGAATATCTGTTTCACCCATCACAATCTTAAAGTGATAAATGAGAGCCTCCATATTATTATAAACTTTTTCTTTGGGCGGTAAAAAGAAATCGGGAATGTCGGCATGCATAGCACCTTCCGGCATATTTTTTATGGCTTGTTTAATAATGCTCATGGACTGACGCATTTCTTCCTGACGCACGGTAAATCTATCGTAAGTGTCGCCGCTAATTCCAATTGGAATTGTAAATTCAAAATCCTGATAAGAAGAATAGGGTGTGGCTACTCTTACATCGTAATCCACTCCGGCTGCTCGTAAGTTGGGACCCGTGAAACTATACTCCAACGCCATTTTTGCACTTATTGGTCCGCATTTAATCGTGCGATCCATAAAGATTTTATTGCGCTCTAACAAACCATTAAATTCTTCAAGGGCCTTTGGAAAGTTCTTTAAAAAATTATCAATCAATTCCCAGGTTTTTTTGCTCCATTCTACTTCAAAGCCACCGATGCGGCAAATATTAGTTGTTAAACGTGCGCCGCAAATACTTTCAAATATATCGTAAATATGTTCGCGCCATTGAAATAAATACAGAAAGCCTGTTGTGGCTCCTGTATCTTGACCAATAATAGTATTGCAAATAATATGATCTGCAATGCGCGAAAGTTCCATAATAATTACGCGGTGGTATTCCGCACGTTTTGGGATTTCCGCTTTTATTAATTTCTCAACCGTCATGTGCCAGCCCATATTATTAATAGGCGATGAACAATAGTTTAAACGGTCGGTGATTGGCGTAATTTGTGCGTAAGGTCGGCGCTCGGCTAATTTTTCAAATGCCCTGTGAATGTATCCTAAAGTTGGAACAGCCTCATGAATATTTTCTCCATCCATTTTCAATAAGTTTTGAAAT
>CALMND010000420.1 GCA_937868565.1 uncultured Bacteroidota bacterium
GGCCTTAATATTTGCTGGAATTAATTTTTTTTTTTTTTTTAATTGTTCTGCCAATAAACCTTCTATTTCTTTAAACTCAATATCCAACAGGGCAGCCAATGCTCCAACATAAATTATGTTTTTAAATAACTGTCGCTGGCGGGCATCACTGTAAGCTTCGTTACACATCTGCATCAACGGAATACCAAGGTAATTGATATCCTCGCGAATGTATTCTGCATGTAATTTTTTCGACGAGTCGTATAACAGGTAACCACCGCGGCGCACCGACTTTACATCCTGCATTAGACTTTGCGGATTTACTGCCACCATCAGGTCAATGCCTTTTCTTCTTCCTAAATAACCTTTTTCGCTCACACGCACTTCGTACCAGGTTGGTAAGCCTTGTATGTTACTCGGAAAAATATTTTTGGGTGTTACCGGTATGCCCATCCTGAAGATGGCTTTGGTAAATAAAAAATTTGCGCTGGCCGAACCTGTTCCGTTTACGTTGGCAAATCTTACTACAAAGTCATTTATTTTATTTTCGTTATCCATTTTTACGTTCTATTCTTGGTTCACAATTCCTTTATTATTTGGGCGCTCCACGCCTTCCCGGTTCTTTCCATTTGGCGTGGCCGGGCTGCTGCGGGCACCTCACGCCCCAGCGTGATACGGCTTTTTTGCCCGCTTACCCACAATCACAAAAGGCGGGCAAAAAGAGCTAAACCCTTCGCATCCCTAGCGCAGTGTTCGGTTATCCCTTCCCTGCCTTGGTAACATTGTAAAAAAACTTCTGCATGTCCCAGGCCGATGTTGGGCAACGCTCGGCGCAAAGGCCACAGTGCAGACAAACGTTTTCGTCTTTCACCATCACGCGCTTGGTTGGCAACACATCCGACACATATAAATCCTGTGTTTTGTTTTTTGCAGGTACTTTTAATACGGAGCGTAACTCGTCTTCTGCATCTTCATTCTCCACAAAACTTATACAAGCCGTTGGACAAACATCCATACAGGCATCACATTCAATACACTTGGTTTCGGTAAACACCGTTTGCACATCGCAGTTTAAGCAACGCTCTGCTTCTTTAAATCCCATAAAGGGATCAAAGCCAAGCTCCACTTCTTTTTTAATGCTCTTTAAAGTTTGTGCTTTTTCAGCATGTGGCACTGCATAACGTTTATCATTCACCACGGCGTTATCATAACTCCATTCGTGAATGCCCATTTTCTGGCTCACCAAATTCACCATTGGCGATGGACGTTCTTTGGCCATGTCTTTGGCCTTGCAAAACAAATCCATTGATATGGCAGCCTGATGTCCGTGAGCCACTGCGGTAATTACGTTTTTTGGTCCCCAAGCGGCATCGCCTCCAAAAAATACTTTTGGGTTGGTGCTTACAAAAGTCAGTTTATCCACCAAAGGCATTTCCCACTTATCAAATTCAATGCCTAAATCGCGCTCTATCCAGGGGAATGAGTTTTCCTGACCAATGGCCAGCAATACATCGTCTGCTTCAAAAAATACTTCGGCTTCGCCCGTTGGCACTAAACTGCGTTTGCCTTTATCGTCATACACAGCGTGTACTTTTTCAAAGGTCATGCCTTTTAGTTTGCCGTTCTCAACCACAAAGGCTTTTGGCACATGGTTATCTATAATAGGAATATCTTCGTGTTGTGCGTCTTCTTTTTCCCACGGAGAAGCTTTCATTTCGGCAAAGGGGCTGCGCACCACCACCTTTACATTTTCACCACCAAGGCGGCGGGCTGTGCGGCAGCAATCCATGGCAGTGTTACCACCACCCAATACCAACACATTTTTGCCAATGGTTTTGGTGTGTTCAAAAGCCACACTTCCCAACCAGTTAATACCAATGTGTATGTTGGCTGCGGCTTCCTGCCTGCCTTTTAGCTCGGGTAAGTCTTTTCCTTTTGGCGCGCCCGAACCTACAAACACAGCGTCGTAGCCTTTGGCCAACACCTCTTTTAAACTTTTTACATATTCGTTAAAATGGGTGTGTATGCCCAAATCCAAAATATAATTTACTTCCTCGTCGAGCACCTTTTCGGGCAAACGAAATGCCGGAATCTGGCTGCGCATAAAGCCACCGCCTTTTTTGTGCTCGTCGTACAGGTGTATTTCATAACCCTCTGGTGCCAAATCGCGCGCCACGGTTAAAGAGGCGGGACCCGCACCAATTAAAGCCACCTTTTTACCATTTGGTTTAAAAGGGCCCTGAGGCATCATGTGTTTTACTTCACCTTTATTATCGGCAGCTACCCGTTTGAGGCGGCAAATGGCCACGGGTTCTTCCTGGTCCAAACGTCCACGCCGGCAGGCGGGTTCGCAGGGTCGGTCGCAGGTGCGGCCTAACACACCGGGAAACACGTTGGAGTCCCAGTTAATCATATACGCTTCGCTGTATTTACCTTCGGCTATCAGCCTTATGTATTGGGGTACAGGGGTATGGGCGGGGCAGGCATACTGGCAATCTACTACTTTGTGGAAATACTCAGGATCCTTAATGTCTGTTGGTTTCAAAATGTCGTTCTCAGCCTTTTTTAAGTTAAACAGTAATTATTAAAAATTTTAGGACATCCTCAAAAATAAGATATTTTTAATATAAAACACAGAGTTTTGTTCCTTAGTTAGTCTTTAATTCCTCGTTGAATTTTAAAGCTGATTTTATTGGACAAAACCCACTCCTTTGAACTAAAGCGGCAAAACGAAACAGTCCTTAATTTTAGTATACTGAAAGAAACCGCTGTTTTAAATAATTCCCAAAAGAGCCAAGCACCGCCAATTTTTAATACCAAACGGAATTATGAAGAATTGCTGATATGCTTTTTTCGGAAATATAATAACCTAATCTAGCGACATGATAAAAAGCCAAGGCAAAACCCATAGCATAGGCTAGTCTTTTACTGTAGAAATACTTATTTAAATACTCTCTTTTTGTAACTAGTTCTGTAGCTAAAACAACAATTGCCGCTATACAAAATAAAAAAGCAAATGGGCCAAAAAGATGGTAATAAAAACTCTTTAACATTTGGCCCTGATATAAAAAAATGAGTGATTTCGTAATGCCGCAACCAGGGCATGGCAAACCGGTTAACATCATAAAAGGGCACAACGATTGTTCAGCCTCAATATCTGTGTGGCGCAACATAATAAGATAAGGGATTGCCAACGTTAACAAAGCGCCAGCTATTCCAAAAATTTTGCGAATTTTTAAAGAATTATTTGTAGAGTTTGTTGATATCACCTTGAACAATCATTGCTGCAACCATGGGAAAAAAGAAGCCAAAAACAAGAAGCAACACGGTTTCGTCTTTATCGGTCACACCTGTTTTTTCGTAAATCTTCGGCAAACCTTCTTTGCCCGCTAAATAATAAAAATACAAATTAACAGGAAAACAACATCCTGCAAAAATAGCAACAGGTTGTGAGATGACTTCCTTTTCCGCCACAGCGTTGAGCACTTCTGCAGCCTTTATGTTCCAGTAAATTAAATAAAGTCCGCAGGTTACAATGCTCAGTATTAAAACTACTACCGGATCATTTTTAAATTGTGGAATTGTTGTCATAATACAGTTTTCTATTAGATGTTTTTTCGTTTTTTAATGTGGGTTCTGAACTCCACGTATAGATTTATAGCGGCGAGGTTTGTTTTCTATTTTACCACACACAAAATAAAGGTAACAAGTATTTTAAGAAAAAAAAATGAAAAAACAAAATAGACTACGTTTTAATTCCCGTTTTGTTTGTTTTCGTAAAATTAAGCTCTGGAAGAAATATAACGGCCTTTTAACCCTCCAGATAATCAATAGTGCCTAAGCCTGTGTTAAAAAGTAAATCCAAAATGCTCAAGTTCGGTACAAAGCCATATTTCACTCCGAAAGTCTGGTAATAAGGCTTCTCTAAAATTCTCGTGACTCTTACGTCCTTTTTAAAATCAGCTTTTGGCAGAAAATACGCTCTTAAATCGAGTCGTCCGTTTGTGTCTTTTTGGTAATCGCAACTTCTGCTTAAGTTACCCTTAATCTTCAAAATTTTAAAAATCACACCCAACTGGGCGTCGTTGTAATCCAGCAAAAACTCTTGCTTTTCGATATAAAATGGTTTTATGTCTTCTTCAAAAAACCCAAAATAAGGCGAGTTTTTGTATGCACTGGTGATGGCTCGCCAGTGTTTAATTTGCCAATTTTCCTTATACGATATCTGAATATTTTTTGTTATTTCCTTTGAACGCTTTTTATGAATAGGGATGCTTAAATCCAGTACTCCGTTTGCAGACAATATTTGCGAACGATTTCTGAAGCTTTGTTTTTGATAATTTTCGAATTGTTCAATTTGTGTAGATTCCGAATTCAGAACATAAAAGAAATAATGGAGGTTGGGCCAATATGCGGTTGATAGTAACGAATGCATCAATTATTTTTTTTTAGCCTTCCAATAACTTTACCAACAATTAATTTTTCTGGTAGAAAACCCCAAGCTCTTGAGTCATTGGCGTTATCTCGATTGTCTCCCACTACAAAATAATAATTTTGTTTCACAACATAGTAGCTGGAAAACTTACCATTAATAAATATACTATCCCGTTTCACAATGAGAAAATTTTTTTCATGGTTACTAATTAACTCATGATAAAGATGAATCTTTGTTGTGTCGAGTTGCAAGGTGTCATTTTTTTTGGGAACATATAATTTCCCATAGTAATCCATATTCCAGCTATAATGCCGCGTGTAAGGAAAACAGTTTTCGTCAAAACTACCTATTTGTTCTTTTTTAATGCTCAAGCTCCTTATGTTAGAGTCCTTTTGGAGCAAAAGGCTTTCGGCCGATGTTAATGAGTAACTGAAATCGAACTCATCCGAAATTCTACCACCTTCTGTTAAATGATATTTTAATTTAAAATTTGTATCAGGGAGATAAGAATTTGTTTGAATAAGATAATTGTGTTTGATAGTTGAAGTATCTTGTATTTCGTAATTACCCACATAAATGCGCTTGCCAATAACGCTAACACTATCACCTGGCATACCAAAAATTCTCTGAAAAAAACGAATTCCCGAAAAAGTACTTTCTTTTAAGGGGTAACTTAAATAAACTACATCGTTGGTTTGGTAGGCATTAAATAGTTTCTTAACGAGTATAACATCACCTTTGCTATAAGTTTGTTCCATGTCATGGTTGTTTACTCTCACAACATCTATGACAAACTTTTTAAGTAAAAAAAAAGATATTAACGCAACGAAGGCGTTTATAAACCAACTCAGCCGCTTAATCCAGCCAACTATATAGGTTATTTTGCTGATGCCTTTTCTAATTTCTGTTTACGACGCGCGCTCCATTTACCGTAGCCCCAAATTCCAAGTATTGCAAGTATAAATGGAATTTTTATAGAATGTAATTTACCGTCTTCCACATATGATAAAAAGCGTTCCCAGCGGAATTTACCTTCTTTGCTATTTTTAAACAGGGAGCCCAAAACAGATTTGCCACTAATTGGATTATTCTCGGCATATTTCATGCTAAACCATACAAAAAAAGGCGAGCCAACAACATGATCATATGGCACCATTCCCCAGCTTCTGCTATCTGCACTGTTGTGTCTGTTATCCCCCATCATAAAATAATAGTCTTGCTTAAAGGTGTAACTTGTAATAGGCTTATTGTCATACAAAACCTGTGCCCCCCGTTTAACAACCTGGTGAATCCCGTCGTCGTAGGTATTCATGATTTTTTCATAAAGACAAATGTTGTGTGTATCTATTGGAATAGTTAAACCAGCCTTAGGAATTAAGAGCGGCCCAAAATTATCATTGTTCCAAGGGTAAGCTGGATTGTGCGGAAAAATTCTAAAATCGTAATAATCTTTTGGCTCTATTTTAATATTAATAGAATAAACTCCGGGAATTTTTTTAACCCTTTCAGCCACATCAACGGGCATATTTAGGTCATAATAATTCGTGTCGATATTTGAAGGGCTTTCAATCTTTCCTGCTTCTGAAACGTATATATCTAGATCATCCAACAACGTGAAATTTGTTAATACATGCGTTCTATCTTTACTCACTCCATTCTCTCCAAAAATACTGCCATTCGTTTTAACTATATAACGGTGTTGGGCATGTTCTGGCATGTCCTGAGCTTTTTCATTAATGAAAACATTACCGTTTTTTATTTCCAGTTTATCTCCTGCAATACCAACACATCGTTTAACATAATGGTCACGTTTATCAACGGGTCTGGCTACTACATCCCCATATGGCTTTTGAGGACCATTAATAAAATTCCAGGCTTCTGTCTGATAAAATGCTTCTGAGTGCTTACCATTGTCGTAATTCTTAATGTTGTTTGCTTCTTCGCGTACCATCTGATAATAGCTGGCATTTTGCTGTTTAAGAAGTACTGTATCGCCATCTGGATAATTAAAAACAACAATCTGATTGTTTTTAACTTTCCCAAAACCAGGCAAACGAAAATAGGGTAACTTAATCCATTCCAAATATGATTTTGTGGTTTCCGACAAAGGCAGTGTATGATGAGCAAAAGGGAAAGACAATGGCGTTTGAGGTATTTTTGGTCCGTAGGCAAACTTATTCACAAACAAAAAATCACCCACCATTAAAGACTTTTCGAGCGAAGAAGTAGGAATGGTAAACGCTTCAATAAAATAGCCCCGAATAATAGATGCGGCAATGACAGCAAAAATTATGGGGTCAATCCAGTTCTTTATAATCTTACTCGGTTCAATTTTAAACTTGCTTAGCCCAACATATTTAGCCGTATCGTCAAAACCAATTTTAACGAAGAATATATAAGGTAAAATGGAGGCTAGCAAAAGGTCTTGATTCGACGGTTTATTATAGGCCCTGGCCACATTAAACCCATAAACTCCGTACATAATGATGTTTACCCCAGGCACCACCATAATGAGACACCACCACGACGGCTTATCAAGCAGTTTGGCTAATACGTAAAAATTATAAACGGGTATGTATGCTTTCCAGCCTTCAATTCCTGCTTTGGCAAACAATTTACCCAGACCAAAAAAGGAAGCAAGAACCAATATCAAAAAGATGTAATTTCCCATAAATATAAAACGTGAAGGTATGTATTTTATGTAAATGTCAAACCTCTAAAAATGATGGGCGGCTTTTAAAAAGGCTGTTAATATTTGTTAGATGTAGCGGTCAACTTCCAAAATCGCTGAGCATCTTTGGTATATACTACCCAACTTGCTCACTGGCTGTAAATCTTTTCGATAATAACAAACCTAATTGCCAGGTGTACTCCATTGCAAGTGTTTAACGGTATGGTCTCAAATAAACTAATTCATTTTCCATTTATTTCTTATCTTTATTCCCGAAAAATAAAACCTACGTTGTGTGTAGGCAAAAAGCAATATGATAAAAATTACTCTCCCAGATGGTTCTGTTCGGGAATATGAAAAAGGAACTTCATCACTTCAAATCGCTCAAAGCATAAGCGAAGGCTTAGCCAGAAATGTTTTAGCTGCAAAAGTTAATGATGAAACGTGGGACGCTATCCGCCCAATCTATGAAGATGCTTCGGTAAATTTATTAACTTGGAATGATGCCTTAGGCAAAGAAACCTTATGGCATTCTTCTGCTCACATTATGGCAGAGGCCTTAGAGGCTTTATACCCTGGAGTGAAATTTTGGGTTGGTCCACCCCTCGAAAATGGTTTTTACTATGACGTGGACTTGGATGGACAAACCCTTACTCCTGCAGATTTTGAAAAAATTGAGCAAAAAATGCTTGAATTGGCCCGCCAAAACAACACTTATGTTAGGAAGGAAATTTCTAAGAAAGATGCCATATCTTATTTTAGTGATAAGGGCGATCATTATAAATTAGATCTTTTAGAACGTTTGGAAGATGGCAACATTACCTTATACACGCAAGGAAATTTTACGGATTTATGCCGAGGTCCTCATATTCCCAACACAGGGTTTATTAAAGCTGCAAAAATTTTAAATATTGCAGGAGCCTATTGGAAAGGTGACGAGAAAAACAAAATGCTGACTCGCGTTTACGGAATTACTTTTCCTAAAGACAAAGAGCTAAAAGAGTACATGGCACTTTTAGAGGAAGCAAAAAAACGCGACCATCGAAAGTTAGGTAAGGAACTGGAACTGTTTACTTTTTCGGAAAAAGTAGGAATGGGATTGCCTTTGTGGTTGCCCAAGGGAGCCATGCTGCGCGAGCGCTTAATTCAGTTTATGCAAAGGGCTCAAACAAAAGCGGGTTATTTGCCCGTGGTTACCCCGCATATCGCGCTTAAGGATTTATATGTTTGCTCAGGTCATTACGAAAAATATGGCAAAGACTCTTTCCAACCAATTAAAACACCGCACGAGGGTGAAGAGTTTTTCCTTAAGCCAATGAATTGTCCGCACCACTGCGAAATTTATAAGTCGTCTCCAAAATCCTACAAAGACTTACCTGTGCGTTTCGCCGAATTCGGCACCGTTTATCGCTATGAACAACATGGGGAGCTGCACGGCTTAACTCGTGTTAGGGGATTTACTCAGGATGATGCGCATTTGTTTGTAAGACCCGATCAGGTTAAAGAAGAATTTTGTAAAGTAATTGACCTGGTCATGCATGTTTTTAATGCATTGGATTTTAAGGAATACACGGCACAAATTTCGTTGCGTGATCCAAACGATACAACTAAATATATAGGCAGTGACGAAAATTGGGCTCTTGCTGAGCATGCTATTATTGATTCTGCCAAAGAAAAAGGCTTAAAAACCGTTGTAGAATTAGGTGAAGCCGCTTTTTATGGTCCTAAACTGGATTTTATGGTGAAGGATGCACTTGGAAGAAAGTGGCAATTGGGAACCATTCAAGTTGATTACAATTTACCTGAACGTTTTGAATTGGAATATACAGGTAGCGACAATCAAAAGCACAGGCCTGTTATGATACACCGTGCGCCATTTGGCAGTTTGGAGCGATTTATTGCCGTTTTAATTGAACATTGTGCAGGAAATTTTCCATTGTGGTTAACACCTGACCAAATAGCAATTTTACCAATTTCTGAAAAATTTAACGATTATGCTCAAAATGTATTAAATTTACTAGGAAATCTGGGCATTAGAGGTTTTGTGGATGATAGAAACGAAAAGATAGGAAAAAAAATACGTGATAACGAAATTAAAAAAATTCCTTTTATGTTAA